>HF989397.1:5170-5844 GCA_000432175.1 Eubacterium sp. CAG:786 | reverse complement strand
CCGCGCCGAGAATGACCCCCGCGACAACGTAGCTCACCAGAATCCTCGCGGGGGTGAGTTTCGTCAGGTCGATGAGAAGCTGCCCTGTCGCGCAGAGGATTCCCCCCACGATGAATGCCCATAAATAGTCCATATTAACCTCCCTGTTCCGAAGAAAGTTCCACGCAGTGCGCTATCCCGGGAATGCTCCCGCCCTGCTGCACCATCGTCGGGGACATCAGCGCCCCGGTCGCGCAGTACAGCACCTTTTTCAGCTCCCCGTCGCGTATCCTGCCGAAGAAGTGCCCGCACATCATCGCCGCGGAGCACCCGCACCCCGAGCCGCCCGCGTGCACGTCCTGCATGGTGCGGTCGTAGAGCAGCATTCCGCAGTCCTTGTGCCGGGACTTTATATCCACCCCGTCGCGCTTGAAAAGGTCGTACAGCAGGTCGCTGCCCACCTGCCCGAGGTCGCCCGTGATTATCAGGTCGTAGTTTTCGGGGTGGGTACCGCGATGCTTCATGTGACGGGTGAGCGTGTCGTACGCCGCGCCTGCCATCGCCGCGCCCATGTTGTTGAGGTCGGTTATGCCCATGTCCTCTATCTTTCCTATGGTGGCTGCGCGTATGAACGGGGGCTTCCCGCTGGAACCTATCAGCGCAGCCCCGGCAGCCGTCGCAGTCCATTGCGAGGT
>HF989397.1:0-5111 GCA_000432175.1 Eubacterium sp. CAG:786 | reverse complement strand
GCGGAACTGCCGCTCAGCCGTGCTGTAATGCGACGATGTGCTCGCTATCACCGCGTCCATATACCCGGCGTTCACCAGCGCAGCCCCCAGCAGCAGCCCCTCTGCGAATGTCGAGCACGCCCCGTATATCCCCAGGAACGGCATATAGTAGTCCTTCAGCCCGTAGGAGCTTCCCACGCACTGGTTCAGCAGGTCGCCCGCGACCACCAGGTCTATCCTGTCCGGCTCCAGCCCGGATTTCCGCAGGACGTGCCCCACCGCCCTCCTCTGGAACAGCGCCTCTGCCTGTTCCCAGGTTTCCGCGCCGCCCTTGTTGTCCTCTACGACTTCATCGAAAATGCCCCCGAAAGGTCCTTCGTTCTCGGTCTTTCCCGCGACGGCGGCGAAATCCAGCACCGACGGCTTGCGGAAGCACATGGTGCGTCCCTCACAGTATTTCATGAAATTCCCCCCTTACTTCATAAACAGCCCGGCGATGTAGTAGATAATGCCGTACACCACCGACGCGCTCACGCCGTAAACTATCACCGGCCCCGCGATGACGAACATCTTCGCGCCCAGCCCCAGCACGTAGCCCTCGCTCTTGAATTCCAGCGCCGGGGAAGCCACCGCGTTCGCAAATCCGGTTATCGGTACTAATGTGCCCGCGCCCGCGTGCTGCGCGATACGGTCATACCACTCCAGCCCGGTGAACAGTATGCTCAGGAATATCAGCGATATCGACGTCAGCGAGGACGCCGTATCCTTGCTTATTCCCGCCATCATATACAGATTCGTCAGCAGCTGCCCCAGCGTGCATATCAGCCCTCCCGTCAGGAACGCCATCGGGACCGTCTTGTACAGCTTTGAATTATGCGAGCGGCGCTTTGTCAGCTCTCCGTATTCTTCATTTGAAATGTTCATGCTTTTCTCCTTTGGCAGAAAATTTGCGTTCCTTCGTATTTTTCCGCGCAGATGTTCTAAAATACGCGCTTTCCGCTGGTATTATTTCCCGTTAATCTATTTAAACATTTTGCGTAAAAATCCACTTGACGATTAACGATAAATAGGATATAATAGATAATGTAAACGTTTTATTTTGGGGGACGAAAAGTCCCGGCAAAGGAGAATTGAAATGAACCTCAGAAAATTTATGGCTGCGGCGCTTGCTGCGGTATTCTGCGTGACAGCTGCGGGCTGTTCGAAATCCGACGGCGCGCAGGGTGAAAGCACCAGCGCCACCGAAAGCGTATCAGAACCGGAACAGCAGCCCGCCGACGAATTCGACCAGGACATCACCGCGATGGAACTCACCGCAGATATAAAAGTCGGCTGGAACCTCGGCAACACCCTCGACGCCACCGGCAGCACCGGAATTTCCCAGGAGACCAGCTGGGGCAACCCCAGTACCACCCCGGAACTCATGCAGGGCGTAAAGGACGCGGGCTTCAACGCGGTGCGCATTCCCACCACGTGGGAAAAGCAGATGGACGAGAACAACGTGATAAACGCTGAATGGCTCGCCCGTGTAAAGGAGATAGTGGATTACGCCTACGACCTCGACATGTACGTTATCCTCAACATGCACCACGAGGAATGGTACCAGCCCTACGCTGACAAGGAAGAGGAGATAACCGCGAAGCTGCAGACCTGCTGGACGCAGATAGCGGAAGCGTTCAAAGGCTACGACCAGCACCTCATCTTCGAGGGAATGAACGAACCCCGCTGGAAGAACACCGAATTCGAGTGGAACGGCGGCAACGACGAGGGCAGGACAGTGGTGAACCACCTGAACAAGGCTTTCGTGGAGGCAGTCAGGGCGACGGGCGGAAACAACCAGTACCGCTTTCTGATGGTGTGCCCCTACGCCGCGAATTCCGGCGAGAGCGCGCTCGCAGCGCTTGAACTCCCGGACGACGACCGGCTGATAGTTTCGGTGCACGCGTACATTCCCTACAGCTTCGCGCTGCAGAACCCCGGCAGCGACAAGTGGGTGGCTTCAAAGGCAAACTGCACCAACGAGATAGACACCCTCGCGGAGGTACTCAACAGGCTGTTCATCAGCAAGGGGCAGGCAGTCATCATCGGCGAATGCGGCGCAATGAACAGGCAGAACGAGAATTACCGCGCGGCATGGGCCGAGTACTATTTCAGCACGTTCAAGAACATCGGCATTCCCTGCTTCTGGTGGGACAACGGCTCATTCATGAGCGGTGAGACTTTCGGGCTTTTCGACAGATACAGCAACGTGCCGAGATATAACCTGCTGGTTCAGGGCATCATGAACGGCGTCAACGGCGTCACCGGCGTGGATTACGACGCGCTCGCAGAGGAAAGCGCGGCTTCAACAGCGGCATAAAAGGAGTTATAATGAGTATTTTAAGCAAGATAATAGCATTAGTCACGGCTGCGACGATGCTCACCGGCGTTAACCCCGGTGAAGCCGGCAGCAGGCTCGACGAGTACATGGCGGCGCAGGAAACTGCAAATTCCGGGGCGCTCACTTCCCCCGTGGACCCGGTGGAACTCTGCGGCAGGATAACCGTCGGCTGGAACCTCGGCAATTCCCTGGACGCCACCGGCAGCGGCATGTCCAGCGAAACCAGCTGGGGCAACCCCAAAACCACCAGGGAACTTATCCTCAAGGTAAAGGAAGCCGGCTTCGACGCGGTGAGAATTCCCACCACCTGGTACAATCACCTTGACAGCGATTTCAACATCAGCGAGGAGTGGCTCGCGAGGGTGCAGGAGGTCGTAGATTACGCCTACGATGAGGGAATGTACGTAATCCTCAACGTGCACCACGAGAACTGGAACGACCCCTACGAGAGCACCCTACCCGACGTAAAGAAGAAGATAAAGAAGCTGTGGACGCAGATAGCGAACCGTTTCGAAAGCTACGGCGAGCGCCTTATCTTCGAGGGAATGAACGAGCCCCGCTGGAAGAACACCAACTACGAGTGGAACGGCGGCAACGCCGAGGGCAGGCGCGTTGTGAACGCGTACAACGAGTGCTTCGTTGAGACAGTCCGCGCGACCGGGGGGAACAACCGCTACCGCGCGCTGATGATACCGACCTACGCGGCAAGCGCCAGCGGACTTGACGGCTTCACCGTTCCGCAGGACAAGAGCGTTATCGTTTCGGTGCACGCGTATTCCCCGTACAATTTCGCGATGAACCCCAGCGGCACGACGAAATTCGACCCCAATAACACCAGCGACACCCAGGAGCTGACGTTGCTCGCGGGGACGCTCTACGACAGGTTCATCAGCAAGGGCACGGGGGTTATCATCGGCGAATGCGGCACCGTGAACAAGAACAACTATTCCGACCGCGTGAACTGGGCAGGGTACTTCCCCAAGCTGTTCAGGAGCAAGGGTATACCGGTGTTCCTGTGGGACAACAACGCTTACGGCTCCGGCAACGAAACCTTCGGTCAGCTCCACCGCGACACCCTCGTCTGGGAATACCCGGAGTACATTAAGGCGTTTGTGAAAGCGGCAAAGCAAAAGTAGTTATTAATTCGGAATTCGAGTTTTGCGCACTTGTGTGCATAATGCAAATGGATAAAGTAACGGGCTGCGCAAAACTATATTCGGAATTCGGAATTATTGTGTCCCGCTACGCGGGACTTACTGCAACACGAAAATCAGACGCTGGAATACAATTCGTTATGGAAGGCGTATTAGCCGTGATTGGATTAGTCGGCGGTTTCATCGCAGCGCTCACATAACAAATCTATTTTGATCCGTCCAGCGAAGCTGGACACCATAATTCCGAATTCCGAATTAAGAATTCCGAATTGTATTTACTACGTCTATCCGGCTTCCGGATCTTGTTTTCCTGACGTATATTCTCCTGTCGCGGAAGTGCTCCTGGATCTCGGCGACGTGAGTGACTATGCCCACCATGCGGTTCTGGGAGCGCAGCTTCTCTATCACGTCGAAAGCCAGCGCGAACGTGTCCCCGTCAAGGGAGCTGAACCCCTCGTCGATGAACAGCATATCCGACCTGCGCCCGGCGCCCTGCCGCAGCGTGTGGTCAGAAAGCCCTATCGCCAGCGCGAAACTTGCCATGAACCTCTCGCCCCCGGAAAGCGTGGAAACATCGCGCCGTGCCTCGCTGCCGGAGTTGTAGTCGATGATGTCGATGTCAAGCCCCTCCACGGCGTTGGCGCGAACGTTCTGCGTGCGCAGCGCGAAACGGTAGCGCCCGCCGCTCATCACGCTCAGCCGCTGGTTGGCTTCCTCCAGCACCCCGCGGAACATTCTCATCTGTATGAACGCCTCGAACGAAATACGCTCCTTGCCGCTGCCGTTTACCACCTGGTTCAGCCGCCGCAGCATTTCCTGACGGGAAGCGATGGCGCGGCTGCTCTCCACCCGGGCGCGTATCTCTGCAAGCGTGCTTTCCACCCCGGAGTGCTCCGCTGCGTACCCCGCAAGCGCTTCCTGACGGCTTTTCAGCTCCGCGGAAAGGCGCTTTTCCTCTTCGATGTACTGTTCCAGCGGGACTGGTTCGCGGTTCTCTGGCAGGCGCTTTTCGCTCTCGGCGAGTTTGGTCTGCGCCTTTGTCAGCGCCTGCTGGTGCTGCTGTATCTCGCGCTCCAGCGCGTCCGTCCTTTCCTGCGGGACTGCGTACCTGCGCAGTTCGTCCGCGCTCTCAAAGCCGCAGCGCTGCAGCTCCTGCGAGAGCGCCGCGCCCGCTGCGGAGACCTCCGCTTCGTCCTCCTCCAGCGCCTTGCGGAGTTCCACCGCGCTGCTCTTCGCGGAGGCCGCAGCCTGTGAAGCCGCAGAAAATCCCTCGTCGGCACGGCTGCAGAGTTCGTCTGCCTGCTTTATCTGTGCCTTTTTCGACGCAATTTCCTGCCGGAGCATTTCAGGCGTGCGCCCCTCCAGCCCGGACTGCTTCTCTTCCGCAGCCGCCGTCTGCGCGGAATGCTCGCTGTTCAGCCGCGAAAGTTCCGCGTTCAGCCGGGAATTCTCGTCGGAAAGCGCGCTCTTCTGCTGCTCAAGTCGTTCGCGCTCAGCGCGCAGCCCGGGGAGTTCCTTTTCAGCCGCGGTGCATTCCGCGAGCCGCGCCTGCTTCTCCCGGGACTGCTCCCCCAGCCGCTCCAGCAGTTCCGCGAGGG
>HF989396.1:4906-9464 GCA_000432175.1 Eubacterium sp. CAG:786 | reverse complement strand
CATTCCTGCTGTGCTCTGACGGCTTCTGGGAATATATCCACGAACGCGAAATGGAAGCGGAACTTATCAAGGCTGAAAGCTCCGCAGCGTGGCTGAATTCCATGCTGAAGCGGCATCTGCTGCGTTCCCGGAACTGCGGGGATAATTACACGGCGGTGTGCGGAATATTCACTGACGTCAGACCGCAGGAACTCCCCGCGGAAAAAAAGCGCTTCCCCGCTTTCCTCGTTCCCGTCGGCGTGGCTGCTGCGGCTCTGATCGCGGCAGCGCTGATATTACTGCTGGGGAGATAAAAATGACCCGTCGCAATTTAAAACGCGGCGGGTGTTTTTATTTACGCTTCCTTTTTGGCGAGCTCCTGCCTTTTCATTATGCGGAATTCCACCGCGATGAGGATAATTGCCGCAGCAGCTGACAGCAGATCGGCGAACGGACCTGCCCAGAGAATTCCGTCGATGCCCATGAACAGCGGAAGCACCACCATCGGCGGCAGCAGAAAGAGTATCTGCCTTGTCAGCGACAGGAACGCGCCCTTAATGGATTTGCCGATAGATGTAAAGAACATTGAGGCAATGGGCTGCAGGCAGTTCAGCCAGGTGAAGAACAGGAATATACGGAAGAACTTCACGCCAAACTCAAAGTATTCGTCAGTTCCGTCGCCGAACATCGAGATTATCTCCCGCGGGAACAGCTGGAACAGTATGAATGCGAGAACCGCAACGCCCGCGCCGACAGTCACCGCAGAACGGAACGCCTTTTTCACGCGGTCGTATTTCTCGGCGCCGTAGTTGAAGCTGATGATGGGCTGCGCGCCCTGCCCTAGCCCTATGACGATGGAAAACGTTATCTGGTTTATTTTCATGACTATGCCGGAAACCGCTATCGGCACGGACTCGCCATAAACGGAAAGCGCGCCGTAATGCCTGAGCAGATTGTTCATGGCTATCTGCACCACCATCATCGCTATCTGGTTGAAGAAAGAAGCCATGCCGATTGCGATGGTGCGCGAGGTGTATTCCCAGCGGGGGCGCAGGTGCTTAAGCCCCAGATGTACTGTCTTGTAGCGCGAAATGCACACAAGCGCAACGGCCCCTGAAATGACCTGCCCGATGACTGTAGCCCAGGCAGCGCCGCTCATTCCCCAGCCAAGGCCAAGGACGAAAAGCGCGTCGAGCGCGGTGTTTATTCCGGCGCCGAGGAGATTGCACACCATCGTCATTTTGGGGTTTCCGTCAGCGCGTATCAGGTGCCCTCCACCGGTGGTGATTATCATGAACGGAAAGCCGAGGGAGGTTATCCCGACATATTCCTCCGCAAGCGGGAGGACGTCCGCAGGCGAGCCGAACAGCCTGAGCAGCGGCGTCAGGAATATCTGCGTCACCACCAGCAGCACTATTCCGCACAGCAGCATCATTACCGTTGCGTTGCCGACGTAATAGGGAGCCTTTTCGCGCTCTCCGCGGCCCATGTTCAGGTTGAAGCAGCTGGCGCCGCCGATTCCGAACAGAAGAGCCAGCGACAGGCAGGAAGTCGAAAACGGGAACGCGATGTTCGTCGCGGCATTTCCGAGCTGCCCCACCGCGTGACCTATGAACAGCTGGTCAACGATGTTATAAAGCGCCCCCACCAGCATCGCGATTATGCTGGGCACCGCGAATTTTATCATCAGCGAAGTTACCGGCGCATTCCCGAGAAGTTCGGAACGCTCCATGCTTTTTTGGTTGTCTGTACTCATTTTAACACTCTTTCTTTTGTTTTTTACACATATATTATTATTGTATCACACAGGTGCGAAAATGTCAAATTCGCTTGAAAATTGTGCAGGAATAGTATATAATATTTTAAGGCAACACCGCACAATTAACGGCTAACGCCTTTGCCGCACGCTTGCTTGCATCTTTCTAGTTTGGCGCAAAGAATCACATGATTGCTCAAAGGATATGTTCTGTGTTGCGCCAAACTTGCATCTTGCACAATTCGTCCTAGCAAGGCGACAGCCTTGCGTCGTCCTCATTGTACAATCTGACGAAAAATCTGACTGCGCAATCGCACGACAATAATTATGCGGTATTGCCTTAAGAAAATGCTGAATAAAGCAAAACTGACCTGTTCACGCGTCTGATTTTAGCTTTATTCATCGCATTCTTGAAGAGAATGGGGTGAAGTCTGTGGCGATAAAGAACGAAGTAGCTGCCGTACTTGAAAAGCGGCGCGGCCGCGCGGTTTCCGGGCAGGAGCTTGCGGATATGCTGGGTGTTTCACGGGCAGCGGTCTGGAAAGCGGTGAAGCAGCTGCAGGACGACGGCTATCACATCAGCGCCGGCCGCAACCGCGGGTATATCCTGGAGAATGAAACGGACGTACTCACAGCCGAGGGAATTCGGCTCAACCTCCCAGAAAAGTACCGTGACGTGCAGGTGGAGGTATACCGCACGGTGGCTTCCACCAACACCGAAGCCAAGGCTGCAGCTCTGCGTGGCGCGGCGCACGGGTCGATATTCGCGGCAGACGAGCAGACCGCTGGGCGCGGGCGCTTCGGCAAGGCGTTTTATTCCCCGGCAGACACGGGGCTTTATATGAGCGTTATCCTTAAACCGCACAAGCCGCTGACGGACTGCTTTTTCATCACCGCAGCGGCAGCCTGCGCGATAACCGGCTGCATTGAGGAACTCTGCGGGATAAACGCAGGCATAAAGTGGGTGAACGACATCTTCTACAACGGCAGGAAGATATGCGGTATCCTCACCGAAGCAATGAGCGATTTTGAAAGCGGCATGGCTGACGTGGTCATTGTCGGCATAGGTCTGAACGTCCGCACCACGGAATTCCCGGAGGAGATAAGCGGGGTCGCGGGGTCGCTCAACGTGTTTGCGGAGCGCAACCGTCTGTGCGCGGATATCGCGGCACGTCTGCTGGACCTCACCGAAACCGGCGACAATGCAGCGCTCATGGAGGAATACCGCAGTCGCTCTCTGGTCATCGGTCATGATATCGTCTATCAGCAGGACGGCCGTGAATTCACCGGCAGGGCGCTGGGGATAGACGACGCCGGCAGGCTTATCGTTGAGAATAACGTAGAACGAATTCTCCTGCGCTCGGGCGAGATATCCATAAGGGATTTCTGATTGCACTGATATAACAAAACCCCGGAATGTGACCGGGGTTTTGTTTTATTCTTCTTTCGGCTTCTTTTTCTGGCGGTAAGCCCAGAACTTATTTATTATAAAGTTAAGCGGAATGGTTATCACCATATTCAGCAGCGGCGCCAGCGAAGCCGCAAGGTCCTTTGGTGCGAATTCAAATCCGTATCCCGCGAGCCATTCGCAGACGCCCCCGAGATGGTCGCCCAGCCTTATCACGTCTATCCACAGCCACAGCAGCAGCGCCGTCAGGAACAATCCGGTGATGGAATAGGAGATGTAGGTCTTTATCAGGACTTTCCACCAGACGCGCTTCTCGGCGTTTTCGTCCTGCCGGAACACGAATTTGCTCTGCAGAAGGAATGCGCTCAGCACGCTTATCAGAAATCCCACCAGGTTCGCAAGTTGTTCCCCGGTGTTGAACACATAGTAGCAGAATGTGTATATCGCGTAATTGAGCACCGTATTGAACGCTCCCACAAGTCCGAATTTAACGAACTGCCACAGTGCGGCAAGCTTTTTGTTCTTTATCTCCATGATGTTTCCCTTTCCGTTATGTCATGTGTATATTGTAATACTTTTTGAGGCTTTTGTCAATTTTTTTGCAGAAAACACTTGACAAACGTGTTAATGCCGTGTATACTGTATATATAGAATATAAACACGCAGAAAGGAGACGTACATGAAGATATTGCAGAACTCCGACGTGCCGATATACCGTCAGATAGCGTCGCAGTTCAAGGACGACATCATGAACGGCAGGATATCCGAGGGCGAATATCTGCCGTCGATACGCGGGCTTGCAAGGGACCTCAAGATAAGCGTCATCACCACGATGAAAGCATACGAACTGCTCACCGAAGAGGGAATGATATCCCCGGTACAGGGCAAGGGGTACATCGTTAATCCGCAGGACAGGGAGATGGTTAAGGAGCAGCAGCTGAGACTTCTTGAACAGCACCTGCAGAACGCCATGGAAGCTGCAAAGCTCGCAGGAGTTTCCCGCGAGGAACTGGTGAAGATGCTCACCGTGCTTTACGAAACTGACTGACGGAAAGGAAAGGAAAGAAATTATGCTGATATTCTCAAAGGACAGGAAAAAGGTCATCGACTGCGTATCCGTATACGTCTCAAGAAATTTCGGTGGCGGCAGGGACGGAAAGTTCTGTATAGTCGGCTCAGGCAGCTTTGGTACTTCGATTGACGGCATTCTCGCGAATTACCCCGACGAAAAGACCGCGATGGACGAACTGGAAAAGGTATTTTCGGCATTTGAGAACGGTGCAAAGGCCTACAGGCTGTGAGGTGCGCAATGAAGAAAAACACATGGACGCCGGTGTACTGGATATCCCTTTCCGTCATGGGAATTCTCGGGGTGATATGGGCGGCAAACTCTATAGCTTCTGAGAATGGCTCGG
>HF989396.1:0-4877 GCA_000432175.1 Eubacterium sp. CAG:786 | reverse complement strand
CATTCCTGCCGGATACGGTCAGGGTTATATTGGGTATCACGGATCTGATATGCCTTTTCATATTTGTTTTTTCAAGAATAAAGGGAAAGGACAACAGGGGGTAATTATTATGGAAATAAACAACTGTGTGAGCATAAAAGGGCTCACGAAAAAATACAGCAAATTCACGCTTGGCGAGCTTGATATCAACATTCCCGAGGGAATGGCAACTGCGCTCATAGGCGCTAACGGCGCGGGAAAAACCACGCTCATCGATATACTCTGCGGGGTCACTCACAAAACTGCGGGCGATGTGGTGTACTTCAACGAAAAAAACGACATAGGCGACCCTGCCCTCCGCGAAAGGATAGGCTACTGCGCCAGCACCGCGTTTTTCCCGCTGACTTTCACGGCAAAGGATATCGCGGTTTCGATGGAAATAGCGTACAAAAGCTTCGACCGTAAGAAATTCGCGGAGCTCTGCGAAAAGTTCGAGGTGGACAGCGAAAACACCAGAAAACCCCGCAATATGATGAAGCAATCCGACGGAAACCGCATGCGCACCTGCCTTGCTTCCGTTTTTGCAAGGGACACCGACCTGCTGGTGCTCGACGAGCCGGGGAGTTCCCTCGACCCGCTGATGCGCGACAGATTATGCGACAGAATGCGCGAGTACCTCGACGACGGCGACGGGAAGCGCTCGATAATCTTTTCCACGCACAATATCGCGGATATGGAGAACGCTGCGGATTACGCGGTTTTCATGGACAGGGGAAAGGTCATTGAACAGGGCTTCATCGAGGAACTTAAGGAGAAGTACGTCATCGCCCGGGGCGACGCTGAAAACTACGACAAGGCGAAATCCCTGCTGCTGAGCGGAAACCACAACCGCACCACATTCGACGGGCTTGCGCTTGCCGAAAACGCAGAAAAGCTCGCGGAAATCGGCGTTGAGAGCGAGATCCCGACCCTGCAGCAGCTTAGCATAGGTCTGCTGAAATACGCGGAGGAACACAGATGAAAAAGTACATACAGTCGCTCAGGCTGTTTTTCGGGAGAGTCCCGTTAAGGCAGATGCTGATATTCCTGGCGGTGGTGGCGTTCTTTGTGGTGCTGTTTGCCGGCTTAAACCTGATAACCAGCAACGGCGACTTTATAAACGGCATGTTTGAGGGAATTTCCTCGATGATAGGGCCGGTCGCTGCCATGATGGGAATTATGCAGCTGATCGCGGTGTACAACAGCTGTTACCGCGAGGTGCCGGGGTATAAGTATTTCCGCTCGGTACCGTACAGCGGCGTGCAGCTTTCCCGCGGGATAATCGCGGCAAATGCGCTTTCCATTATATCCGGCATAGCCATGCTGGCGCTGACGTTTGTTATGCTGCGCATGGTGAATGCGGACGTTTCCGGCATAATACTCGGGGCACTGCTACTGCCTGTCGCAACGGGTATCTGCAATTTCACTGGCTTTCTCAAAAGAAACTCGGCAAGAATGCTGGTGCTCATAGGAATTCTCAGCATGACCGGCTTTGCTGCTGGCTTCTGCGTCGGCGCTTCCGAGGACGGTGAACCTACCATCATGGAAATGTTCATGCAGAATTGCCTGCCGTTTGTGGGAATACTGGCAGCCGGGCTGGTGATATTCGCAGCGGGGCTGATATTCGCAGTGAATTACGCAAAGGAAAAGTGGGGTGTTGATGAATGCGCGGAATGAAGCTCCTTATAAGCAGATACGCCAGGCACAAGATAGTGCTGCTGATTTCCCTGCTGCTGATGGTCGGCGTGTTTACGGCAGTGATGGTATTCCACGCGGATGTGGGCGCCGAAAGCACCGAACCCGGCGACTATATGCTGTGCAAGATAATTGCGCTTTTCCCGATGATACTGTGCGCGGACCTGCCGGTCATCTTCATGACGCAGGAAACTCAGGGAAGCCGCTTCATGCGCGCAACTCCCTGCGCCAAGAGAATGTACAGGACGGATATCCCGCTGTTTTCCACGCTGAACACTTTCGCGTGGACTGTGCTGACGATATTCGTGTATTCCGCGTTTATTCTCATAACCGGCAGGGATATCTCGAATATCTCAGATATTATCGTCCCTGCGGCTGCTATAGGGTTCATCTTCTCAATCATGATGTGCTGTACCCTGACCATGAGATACGGCGCGGTGGCATACGTCATTTATTACCTGCCGTTCATACTGGTTATGGACTTCTTCGGCGCGGCTGACAACGGTTTTGGCATCCCGCTGTGGCTGGCTGTGGCGCTGCTGTTTGCGGCATTCGGCGCGGGATTTGGCGTTGACCTGATCATCTCACGTGTGGCATACGCCAAGTGTAATTTCCGTGAAGCGACATACAATGTAAGCAAACCAGGCTAAAATACTTACTCACATGTCAAACTTTCACACGGTTTTCACAATTAATTCATAATAAATTCACCATCAGCGGATATACTATAATTACAGAAGCGAGGGAGTGTTCCCGAGATATTCTGTTTCAAATTTGATACCGTTCATTTTCATATAATTACCAACCAAACCAGCATCAAACCCCTGTGAGCAATCACAGGGGTTTGATGTTTATTCGGAATTATAAATGCCGAATTTCGGTGTCCGCTTTTGCAGCAACGGTGCGGACGACTTATGATAAAAAACACAGGGCAAAAGGAAAAACTTCCGCCCTGTGTTTTGCTATTATCAGAATTCCGGTTTGTCCTCCTGGTTGTTTATCTTCTTTCCCTTTAATACCGTCAGGGTAAGGATAAACATCATCACGCCGATAACTACAGAAAGCGCAATTCCCACAGATATGCTTCCCACATTGTCGGCAAGCACGAAATCCTCAGAGAACATTCCACCGCAGACAAGTGAACGCAGCGTCAGCGGGTGGTAATCAGTCAGGTCGAACGACGTGAGTATTATCTGCACCAGGGAAACCCCAAGGTACATGCACACAGTCACAAGACCAGGTCTGCTGGTGCAAAGTCCGATGGACATATAAACCACCATATAGAACGCCATGTAGACCGCGCACATCGCTGCGCCGAGCAGCACCATTCCCGCGCTGACGGTTCCCTCTGTGAAGAGGATATTGCACAGTCCACCGGAAATGCAGCAGGAAACGAACGAAACCACGAACACCGCGCCCGGATACAGCACATATTTCGGAACCAGGTAGTTGAAGAACTCCAGCCCCGTGCAGGACGGGATTATCGTAGCGCGCTTCTTCTGTTCCCCACCGCACGGAGACATCAGCACAAGCATAACGATGAGCAGCGATGTGGAGCACAGTTCTGCCATCGTCCCGCCATAAACCATGCCGGCATTGCCGAACAGCATTCCGAGGGCGCTGTCGAGTTCCGTAGTGCCGCCTATCATGCCGTAGGTATCCGTGAGCGTCTGCATTATGAGACCCATGCCCCAGTACATCAGCGGGTCAACGAATGCGAACGACATAATGCCCAACAGAATTCCACCGAGCCTGAATGTCCGCGTGAACTGCAGCCATTCCTTCTTGAAACCAGCCTTTATCTGCATCAGCCGCCCACCACCTTTCTGAATACCTCTTCAAGGCTCGCGGTGCCTATTTTCAGGCTCTCAGCCGCGGCGTTGTTGTCCGCGAGGAGCTTTATAAGCCTGCGCGAGCATTCCTCAGAATCATCAGTGCCAAAGCGGAACGTATCGTTCATGTCGTTGTATTCTGCGCGTGCAAAATCCACGGTCAGCAGCTTTATCTTCAGTTCGTCGGTAGTACCGCGCACCTTTAGATGGACCACGTCCCCCGCGTATTTCCGCAGGATATCGTTCAGCCCTCCCTGCTCCGCGAGCGCTCCGTTGGTCATGATGCCTATGCGGTTAGCCACGCGCTCCACGTCGGAAAGAATGTGCGTCGAAAGGATTATCGTGCTGCCCATTCCTTTCAGCCGCTCGATTATCTCGATGACTTCCGCTCTGCCCTCGGGGTCAAGCGCGGAGGTCGGCTCGTCGAAAATGAGAAGTTCCGGCTTGCCGATTATCGCGGCGCCCATGCCAAGGCGCTGGGTCATTCCGCGGGAATAGACCTTTGCACGGCGGTCGGCAGCCTTTGTCAGCCCCACGATATCGAGCACCTCTTTCACGCGGGACTGCACATCTCCGTCGTAGTTGCAGCATGCTGCGATGTACTCAAGATATTCCCGGGAGGTCATGTACCCGTATATCACCGGGCTTTCCGGCAGGTAGCCTATCTTTACGGGTCTGCCGTCGCCGATGGAAATTTCCCCCTCGTCCTTGGGAATGATGTTCGTGATTATGTTCATGGTAGTGGTCTTTCCGCAGCCATTACGCCCCAGAAAGCCGTATACGTCGCCCTTTTCGATATCCATGCTCAGTCCCCTCAGGACGGAAAACGAGCCGTATTTTTTACACAGATTGCGTATCCTGACCAATGCATTCACCCTTTCTGATAGTTATACTATAATTTTACCATAAAAATATAGTTTTGTCAATAGCATTACTGTTTTCTTGCAATGGCATATTCGTCGTCTGACGAATAATAGGGACAGTTGTAGTTTGTGCCCGTCATGAAGCGGTACATTTCGTCCTCGTCGAGATTGACCAGGCACACCCAGCAGTCGCATTCATCGTCGTAAACGTAATTCACGCAGTCGTCGCAGTTAGTCATGTTTCTCCTCCTTGCCGGCGTTTATCGCGCGGAATGCCTGCTCCAGCGTGCGCACGCCGATTATCTGTATGCCGTAATCCTCTGCCCTGCTGAGCGAGGAAAAGCTCTGTTTTGGAATAATGCAGCGCTCGAAGCCCAGCCGCGCGCCCTCCTTGACGCGCTCACGCACATGCGACGCCGCGCGTACCTCCCCGCCAAGCCCGACCTCGCCGAACACCATAAGCTTTTCG
>HF989395.1 GCA_000432175.1 Eubacterium sp. CAG:786 | reverse complement strand
TGATATGGGGCTTAACTATATCATACAAGGGTATATGCTTTTACAGGGAAAAACCGCAGTCATCACAGGGACAGCACGCGGGATAGGAAAGGCAACGGCTGAGCTTTTTGCTGCTAACGGAGCTGAGTTGTTTGTTTGTGCCCGCACGCAGACAGACGAGTATATGGCATGGGCAGAAGAACTTGCCGAAAAGAATAATGTAAAAGTTACGCCAGTTTTCTTTGACCTTTCGGATAGCTCGGCAGTAGACACGGGGATAAAGTCTATCATCAAGGCGAATAAAAATATCAATATTCTTGTAAACAATGCAGCAGTGTCGTATGGTACGGCACTGAGCATGATGTCCGTGCAGAAGATACGCGAACTGTTTGAAGTCAATTATTTTGCACAGCTTCAGATAATACAGCTGATATCCAAGGTGATGACAAGAAACAAGCAGGGAAGTATCATTAATATAGCTTCTGTTAGCGGTATGGAGGCATACCCCGGCAATCTTGCATATGGCTCCAGCAAAGCAGCGCTTATATATGCAACAAAGGTGCTTTCAAAGGAGCTTGCTCCGTTTGGTATCCGTGTGAATGCGGTAGCACCTGGTACGGTAAAGACTGATATGGAACATACTCGTACCCCCGAGCAGCTTGAAGAAGTCATCAATCGTGCAGCTTTAAAGAGAATGGCACAACCTTCTGAGATAGCTGACGCAGTATGCTATCTTGCAGGAGATGCTTCTTCTTATATTACAGGGCATGTAATGATTGTTGACGGTGGAAGAATGAACGTCTGATGGAGGAAAAATGGCAGCTATTACATTAAACAACGGACATGTAGTGTCCGACTACGGCGTACCGTATTTCATAGCGGAGGTTAATTCCAGTCACAACGGTAATCTTGAGCGTGCAAAGGAAATGATTTCTGCAGCAAAGCAGGCAGGAGCAGACTGTGTGAAATTCCAGTCATGGACTGCAGACACATTGTATTCAAAATCCTACTACGATGCAAATCCTATTGCAAAACGCATGGTGACACGCTTTTCGATGTCTCCGGAAGATCTCAGGGAATGCGCTGCTTATTGTGCAGAGCTTGGTGTGGGGTTCTCTTCAACACCATATTCAAAGGCAGAGGTGGATTTCCTTGCGGAGCTGAACGTGCCTTTCATCAAAGTTGCATCGATGGATCTGAATAATTACCCCTACCTCGAATACATTGCCAAAAAACAAATGCCGATAATCCTTTCGACAGGCATGGCAGATATGGAAGAGATAGAAAAGGCAGTACAGACCATCGCAGCGACAGGAAACGACAAACTATGCCTGCTTCATTGCGTTTCTATCTATCCTCCGGATAACAGCATTATCAATCTAAATCAGATATCAGCGCTACGTGAGAAATTTCCGAGGTATCCTATCGGATATTCAGACCACTCGCTTGGGGTTGAAGTGCCGTCTGCAGCAATAGCACTTGGTGCGGGTGTGATAGAGAAACATTTTACACTTGATAAATCCAAAATGGGTTGGGATAACGGAATGGCAATGGAGCCAGACGAGTTTGCAAAGCTGGTTGAGTGTTGCAAGAACGTCCAGACAGCAATGGGCAGCAAGGAACGAATTGTTCCGGAGGCAGAACTTAAGCAGCGTGCCAATATGCGCAGAAGCATTATTGCGGCTTCGGACCTACCAAAAGGCAAGGTGCTGGAGTTTGCTGATATGGACGCAAAGCGCCCGGGCACCGGACTTCCTCCGGAGATGATGGCTCGGCTTGTAGGAAAGCGCCTGACCAGTGATATTGAAAAGGACACGCTGATAAACGCAGAGGATATCGAGGATTGATCAAGGTCGAACATATTGTATCGCCGTATCTTTCTTCAAACATGTACATTGTTTCCGAGGAAAGCGGCAGCAAGGTGATAATAGACCCATGCGACACGTGTGAAGCCGTTGCTGCCGGAAAGGGTGCTGAGTTCATTTTCCTCACGCATGAGCATTTCGACCACATTAGCGGTACAAATCTTCTGGCAGAGCAGACTGGTGCTCCAGTGCTATGCGGGGATATTTGTGCTAAGCGCCTGAGCGACCCTGTCCTTAATGGCTCTCGTCATTTCAATGCATTTGCGATACTTCGCGGTCAGCCCTGCACAGTCCGGGTGGGAGATTTCTGCTGTTCTGCTGATAGAATTGTTCGCCATGATGAAAAACTCATCTGGAATGGGCATTCTGTTACATTCCTATATACCCCAGGACATCTGGACAGCTGCTTTTCGATTTTGCTGGACAGTATGCTGTTCACTGGTGACACGACCATCATAGGCACTGATGGAAAGCTTGCCAAATGCGATCCGCATTACACCAATATGTACCGTGAACACACTCTGCCTCTTCTGGAACGGCTTCCTGCTGATACCATGGTCTACCCCGGACATGGAAAGCCATTTTGCATTGGGGATATCACATTAATGGACGCGCTCAGATAAATGCAGACTTAGAGCAGATATTTCGTGTTTCATCGCAAAGGAAAAGTCTATGATTAAACAAACACTAAGTACAATAACGCATCATTGGTTTCTGTTTGAAGAACTGGTAAAGCGCGATTTTACTAAAAAATACAAACGAACTGTTCTTGGAATGCTGTGGAGCATACTCGGACCGCTCATGACACTGGGAGTTATGGCGCTGGTGTTCACGAACTTTTTTGGCAGGAACATGGAGCACTATATCATCTACCTGTTCTGTGGAAATTTACTATTCGGTTACTTCAAAGAGTCCACATTCACTGGAATGACAGCGCTTTATGACAACTCCAGCATTTTCTCTAAGGTCAACGTCCCGAAATATATGTTCCTGCTTTCCAAAAATGTTTCGACGCTCATAAATTTTGGGATAAATCTTGTCATATTGTTTGTGTTCTGTATTTTTGACGGCATTGTTTTTTCATGGAAGTTTATTTTCCTGCTGTACCCAATAGGGTGCCTTGTTGTTTTTAATCTAGGCATGGGGTTGATATTGTCTGCGCTGTACCTGATGTTTCGGGACATGAAGTATCTGTATGATGTGTTCACGATGCTTCTTATGTATCTTTCAGCGATATTCTATACAGTTGACTCGTTCCCAGAAGGATATCGCAAATTATTCTGCCTTAATCCCGTATACGTTTATATATCGTATTTCAGGAAGATAATTCTTGAAAGGCAGATACCGTCGGTCTGGCTCCATCTCATGGCTGCTGGATACGCTCTGGTTGTTTTGATAATCGGTTCTGTCATCTATAAGAAAAACAACTACAAGTTCCTGTATTATATTTGATTGAGGTGCATTATGGAAAAGCCAGTTATTGAAGTCGAGAATGTTTCAGTCAAATATATTACTGGAGACCTTCGAAACATCGGTCTGAAAGAATACATCATGAAGAAGTTGACGCGCACATATAAGCTTTCATCATTCATGGCAGTAGATAATGTTTCGTTTACAATGTATCAGGGCGATATGCTGGGGATAATCGGGACAAACGGCGCTGGTAAGTCAACGCTGCTAAAGGTCGTGACAAAGATAATGGTACCTTCCACGGGGAATGTCACAGTCAACGGAAAGATAGCAGCGCTACTGGAGCTCGCCAGCGGATTTGACGGTGACCTGAACCTTAAAGAAAACGCATACCTTCGTGGCGCAATGCTAGGTTACACACGCAAGTTCATGGATCAAAAATATCCGGAGATACTGGAGTTCTCTGGATTACAGGAATTTGAAAGCAGACCGTTCAAGCAGCTTTCATCGGGCATGAAATCAAGGATAGCATTTTCTATCGCTGCTATGGTCGAGCCTGAAATACTAATACTTGACGAGGTGCTATCGGTTGGCGACGGTGCGTTCCGTGAAAAAAGTGAGGCGAAAATGCGCCAGATAATTGCTAATGGAAAGGCAACAATACTTGTATCTCATTCTGTTCCGCAAGTGCGTCGGCTATGTAACAAGGTTTTGTGGCTGGATCATGGGAAACAGATCGCTTTTGGCGATTCGGGCGAACTCTGCGATAAATATGAGGAATTCCTTAAAACAGGCGTGCTTCCTAAGATAAGTGATAAATGATGATGCTCCGGCTGCATTAACGCAGTCGGAGTATGTTTTTGCGGATTTACGTTATGTGGGTGTTAGGAAAAATCTCCTTGACTTTACCCTAGTGTTGTGATATAATAAAATATGGGAATTATCCCTGAAAATTTTAAGGAGGTAATATATGAATAAATTTCAGAAGCTCCTGTCGGTGTTCTCGGCTGCCGTAATTCTTGCAACATCAACAGGGCTGACTGCGTTCGCTGACAGTTCAAGCAGCGTAGTTGAAGAGAATGTTGAATGGCAGTCCGTCAAGAGTCAGTATCTCAAAGAGGACGGAACTCCCCTTTATCCGGAAGTTGAACCGGTTTTGTATGACAAAGATGGAAACGCGGTCGTTGCCGACCTGGTTTCAAAGGAGTCCCTGGATACCGTCAGCAACGACTCATTAAGCTCCTCGTACAACCTGGTAACACTCGGGAGAATAGGCCCGGTAAGAAACCAGAACCCGCTCGGCACATGCTGGGCGCACGGCGCTCTCGCCAGCATGGAGTCCAATATGATAACAAAGGGCTATGCAAACAAGGACGTTGACTATTCCGAGGCGCATCTTGCATGGTTCGGTCTGGGGCCGGGTCCGTCCGACAAGAACGACCCTCTTTATGGAGATGAGAAATTCAGCAGTGCTACTCCAAAGCAAGTTTACGACAATGGTGGCAGCTGGTTATATTCAGTCCCCGCTCTTGCCAGAATGTCCGGGGCTGAGCTTGAGAGCAAGGTGCCATATTCTGTAGCGACCAGCTATCAGGCTCCCGACGAGTCCACAAGATATGACTCATACGCATTTCTCACAGAGGCAAACGTAATGGACCCCAAGGCAAACATGATTGCCGTAAAGAACGCTGTTGTGAATAACGGCGCCGTTCAGGTAAGCTATTACCATGATGACAATTATGTGGTTTACAAGAACGGTAATTGTTCATACTATACTGAGGTATATAATGGCACAACCAACCATGCAGTGGCTATCGTTGGCTGGGACGACAATTACAGCGTCAACAACTTTGACGCAGATTGCCGCCCGAGCAAGAATGGCGCATGGCTCATCAGAAACAGTTGGGGCGACTGGTTCGGTAAAGACGGTTACTTCTACATATCCTATGAGGACAGCAGTATTTCAAAGGCTGTGTCATACACTGCTGAAAAGTCTGATACAGTCAGCAACCTGTATCAGTATGATGGCGTGATAAAAAGTTATTATGGATTAAGCAACGGCACCAGCAGTAACGTGTTCACTGCAAAGGCTTCTGAAAAGCTTGACAGAGTAGGCTTTTATACTTATGATACTGACGTGCCGTATACGATAACTATCTTCACAGATGTTACAAGCACGCCTACAAGCGGCACAAAGGTTTATACCCAGACAGGCAACATACCTTATGTCGGCTACCATACCGTTAAGCTCAACACCCCTGTTCAGCTCACGGCAGGTGAGAAGTTCGCAGTTGCGATAACCTTTGCCGGTACACATTATCATATGCTTGATGTCTACAGCCCGAGTGCTGGTCTGTCCTATTATACCACCACGACCAGCCTTTCCTCCAGCACAACATGGAAGGACTATTATAAAACTGATTTACGGAGCGCATGCATCAAGGCTTATACCTCCAAGAGCGCTCCTGCTGCGGTTACTGGTCTTAAGGCAACTGTAAACAATGGTCAGGTTAGCCTTACATGGGATAAATACGACGGTGCAACTAGCTACAGAGTATACCGTGCAGACAGCGAGAATGGCGCAAAGACCCAGCTTAAGACAGTAGGCACAAACAATTGCACAGATACTACGGTAACTAGTGGCAAGACCTATTACTATTATGTAGCAGCATACAATTCTAGCACAGGTTCTCTTTCCAGTTATTCAAACTGCGCTAAAGTAACTGTGTCTATTCCTCTCGCAGCACCTACGATATCTTCCGCGACAACTGACGGCA
>HF989394.1:18157-42320 GCA_000432175.1 Eubacterium sp. CAG:786 | reverse complement strand
ACACCGCGCAGGAACAGCCCGCGGATACCCGCTATCAGTACGGTTTGCCGAAGCAGACCGACGACATGCACGCGAATTCCACGCAGTCGCGGGTGGGGGAAGTACCCCCGCAGTGCGTCCCCCCGGTGGGCGATAACGCGAAAACCGGTGGGTTCAGGTTCAGCGACGTCAGGGGCATGAAGCCTAACGTGAACGCAGGCAGGCTGGTCGGGTGCATTCTGATGGACGTGTTACTGTGGTCCTGGCTGATACCGATGGTGGTTTCGCTGATATTCAGCGTGTTCGTCGGCGGGGCTTTCAGTCTTGTGACGGGCGCTTTCACGCAGCTGGGCAACGAATATTTCAACTTCATCAGCCGTATATTCCTCTGCTGCGGAATGGCGAGCGGCGGCGTGCTGCTGGGCTGTGCGGCTTTCGGGCTGTGCAGGGCTGTTTTCCACTGGATAAAGAGCATAGTCGTCAGCCACATCAGGGCTGTGTACGATATTTAAGGGGGTGCGGATATGAAAGTATTACTGAGGATATTCATTCCCCTGTGCGTGGTTTCATTCATCGCATTCGGCATTTCGGTGGCGATTTTCGGCACCAATCAGGACGCCAGCCCCGCGGGCGACTTCCGCGCCTCATCTTACACCATCAGCGATGAATACACCAAAATAGACGCGGATATCGGCGCATATTATCTTGATATACAGCCGAATTCCGGCAATAATACCGATGTGTATATAGCCGGCACCGAACGGAATGTCGATAAGATACGTGTTGAAGTGAGCGGCTCCACCCTGCGTGTCAGCGTGGATCCCTCCGCGTACGGATTCGGCTCCTGGACGGACTGGCTGCGCGGCTTCAGCGGCTACCCCACGGTGAACATCAGGGTACCCGATAAGGTATACGAAAAGCTGAATGTCGGCGTAAGCTCCGGCACCGCTGATGTCAGGGGAGTTTCAGCCAGCGACGTTTCGCTCGCTACCTCCTCCGGGGACATCAGCTACACCCAGAACTGCATCACCGACAGCCTTACCATCAGCACGACTTCCGGCAGCATCGGCGTGAAGAATGCCGCGACGAAGTCCTACAATATCCGTGCGACTTCCGGCAACATCGACGTTGACGGGCTGACCGGCACCGGCTCAGTAAAGGCGACTTCCGGCGACCTGACCATCAGGTTTGCGGAACTCACCAGCTACTGCGACGTGAGCGTGACCTCCGGCGACGTGACGCTGGTAGTCCCCGATAATACCAACGCGAACATAAACTGCAAGAAGACTTCCGGCGATATCGTGATATCGGCGTGCGGGGTATACCGCGACGTGGGCGAAAAGGAGACCGTGACCCTCGGCAGAGGCGGCGTCACGATGGACGTCAGGGCTACCTCCGGCGACATAATGATAACCGACGACCCTGACCACAGCGCCGGGACAGCGTACTCGATTACGTCAGCCCGGGATGCCGGCATTATCGATGAAATAGGCGACGAGGTGGGCGCTGCGTTCGATGAAGCGCACAGCGAGGTGAGTGCGGCATTCTCAGAAGCGGCAAGCGATATCAGCGACGCATTTGATTTTTGAAAGGAGTAATCATCATGGCAGAAAAGCAGACCTATACATTCACGAACGACATTGAAACGATCGAGGTAAGTTCCCTGGGCGCGAAGATAATCGTGACCCCGCAGGAGCGCAGCGACATCTACGTTGAATACGACAACCCCAAGGACGCGCCGGAATTCTGCGCGGTACTTTCGGGCAGGACGCTGACGCTGAAAGAGAGCTTCAGCTTCAGCATATTCGGCAGCAAGCCCGCCGAAGGCTACACGATAAGCGTGTTCCTGCCGCTTAAGACATTCCGTAAGATAAAGATAAACACAGCCAGCGGCGGCGTTGAGGTGGGCGAGGTATCCTCTGAGGAATTCTCGCTGAACACAGCCAGCGGCAACATCAGCGTCAACGCGTTCTTTGACCAGGTGAAGCTGCAGTCAGCCAGCGGAAACATCACCCTCACCAACCCTCTTGCCGACAAGCAGGTCGTTTCCCTCGACAAGGAGGACGGGCAGCCGGCGCATTACACCGCGCGCTCCCTGCACGTGTGCACGGTGAGCGGCAACGCGACCGTTTCCGGCTACCGCACCGAGGAATTCGGGGTGCATTCCGTTTCCGGCAGGACTACCGTGACGGGTATTTCCGGCAGGGGCAGCGTTTCAGTCACCAGCGGCAACGTGGATATTTCCTACGCCGAGTGGAACAACGACCTTAACGTCAGCCTCATCAGCGGCAACGTGAACGTTTCCCTCCCCGAGAATGCCGGCGTCACCCTCACCGTGAGCGGAGTTTCAGGCTCCGTGCGCACCGACCTCGGGCAGTCAAAGGGCAGCTTCATGAACCTCGGCAAGGGCACCAGCGGTGATTTCGGCGGCGAGAACAGGCACAGGCTTGACGCTTCCCTTACCAGCGGCACAGTCACCATCGCCCGGCAGTGATAAGCTTTCTCCTTTCCCCCAATTGATGCGTCGCCGTGTTGCTGCGGCGGCGCGGAGGAAAATAATTCCCCTGCAGCGGACGCCACATTCGCGGCAGGGGGTGATATAGATGTTCCCGGAAGAGGTGTGATGACGATACCGCTTTCGGGAACCGTTAGTTTAATTCGGAATGCGGAATTCGGAATTGTGGTGTCCCGCTACGCGGGACGTTATCTCAATAGAATTACAATAAAATACACAGGGCGAAAGTGGTTCTTTCGCCCTGTAGTGTTTCTGTAAAAGTTTTTGAAATTCGTCCGCGGAGCGGACACCGAAATTCCGAATTACGAATTACGAATTCCGAATTGAACCAAGTTCCGAATTCCGAATATAGTTTTGCGCAGCCCGTTACTTTATCCATCTGCATTATGCACTCAAGTGCGCAAAACTCGAATTACGAATTATTCTTCGCCTCCAGCCTCTGCTGCTGCGTTTCGGCTGCGGCTTCCTTCTTTCTGCGGATATCGTCGAGGTCGGCGTACCACAGCTTCTCGAAGTCGGCAATGGGCATGGGCTTCGCGAAATAGTAGCCCTGTACCATCGCGCAGTGTATCTCGGTGAGGAAATCCACCTGCTCGCGGGTCTCGACGCCCTCGGAGATGACGTCCATGTCGAGGTTATTCGCGAGGTCCACCACGGTGGAGATGACCGCGCGGCCCTTCCGGGTGTTCATGGTGTCGCTGAAGAATTCCTTGTCTATCTTCACGACGTCAACGGGCATGTCTTTCAGCATGTTCAGCGAAGAATAACCCGACCCGAAATCGTCCAGCGAAAGCTTGAAACCTATCTCGTGCAATTTGTGCATTATCTTGAGCAGCTTTTCGGCATTCTCGGTGAAAACGCTTTCCGTAAGCTCCAGCTCGATGTACTCATAGGGAATGTCGTACTTATCCACTATCTCGCGCAGGCGCCAGATGTAGTCGTCGTAATTCAGGTGCAGGCGCGACTGGTTGACGGAAATAACCACCGGCTTCCTGCCCTCGTCTATCCACTTGCGCATGGTCTTGCAGACTTCCTCGAGAATGAAGAAATCCAGCTCCACAACGAACCCGTTCTTTTCCGCTATCGGAATGAAATCCCCAGGGGAAATGAACCCGAATTCCTTGCTGTTCCAGCGGATAAGCGCTTCTGCGCCCTCGATGTTGCGGGTGCGCAGCCCGTATTTCGGCTGCAGGTAGCACTGGAATTCGTGCCGCTCCAGAGCCGCGGGCATGATATTTTCGTAGTCCTTTTCGCGCAGCGCGCGGTCGCGTATCGAGCCGTCGTAGAACGCGATGGAGGAATAATGCGTGCCTTTCAGCGTGCTCTTGGCTATCTTGCAGCGGTCTATCGCGGCGTTGATGTCCACATCGCCGTGACGGCTCTCGCTGATGCACTGGTTGAGCCGGCAGATACCCGCGCTGAATACCACGGGGTACTTCACGAAAAGGCTGTTGCGGCGCTCAAACTCTGAGAAAATGCCGTTCAGCCGCGCTGTAAGCTCGACATCGGTGGCGTTCTTTATCGTCATGACGAAGTTGTCGTCGGACATTCTCGCGAACACCTCGTCAGGCTCCATGTTGTCGGAAATCGTCTTGTAGATGCGCTCCAGCATGCGGTTGCCCTCTTCATAGCCAAGGCGGTCGTTGACGTACTTGAACTTGTCTATGTCGAAAAGCGCAACAGCCCAGTTCTCAGCGCTGGACTTCTTAAAGAGCCTGCGCGTGTCCTCAAAGAACCTGCGCTTGCTCCTGCCGCCGGTGAGGGAGTCCCTTTCAGCGGCGCTGCGCGTGCGGTAGGTGCTGATGAGAATCACCACGACTATCGCAGCAAGCACCACGATGGCGCCCGCGATTATCCACGCGAGATAGGTGCTGAAGAATGAATTCAGCCCGCGCACGCTGTTGGCGCCGATTATCGCGGAATATGTGTTGATGAGCGTGGAATTGCCGCTCATCACCGCCAGCGACTTGCCGATGATGTTCGCAAGGTCGTCCGCGGCAGCCGGTAACGCAAGGCACTCCGAATGGAACGACTCCTTTACGTCCACGATGTCGAGGTCGCCGTAGCCTCCGCTCAGCGCATAGAGCAGCTCATAAGCCCCGGAATACGCCAGGTCAGCCTCGCCGTCCTGCACCGCGGCAAGGCACAGACGCTCGTTGTTGTAGCGCAGCACCGGCGCGTCCGGGTATATCTCGGAGATGTAGACGCTGATATCCTCCGCAGCCGCAGGCACGGCTATCCTGGAGCGCTCGTTGACCGCAGCCCCGGATTTACCCGCGGCAGCAATGGGCATCCTGGAATAGGGCACGGAAAGGCGTATATCCGTGTATGCAGTCATGGAATGCGCATTTACGCCGCCGCATATCGCCTGCACCTTTCCCTCGCGCATTGCCACCGCAGCGTCCTTGATGTTGTCGAACGGCACCAGCTTTATCTCAAAGCCGGAAAGCTCGCTCAGCTGCTGCATCACCTTTGCAGTCGCGCCGATGACGTTATTGCCGTCGGTGCTGTCAAGCAGGCTCGCCTGTACGTTCACGCCGACGGTGAGCACGGGGTTCTGCTTTAAATAGTACTTCTCGCTCTCGGTGAGGGCGTAGCGCTGGTTGCCGTATTTCGAAACGTACTTGTCGTAAATGCTGGAAGCGTAACCGCTGTTGGTCATTGCGATACCGCCAACAGCCTGGTCGATGTCGTCAAGAATATCGACGTCCTCATAACGCGACATGAAATAGCACTCGGACGTGCTGAACTGGTAAACTATCAGGTCGTTGGCCCACGCGCGGAAGCAGTCCTTTGCCACCGCGTCTATCTTCCCCTCGTCGAAGTAGTCCTTCATCTGCGACTCGCTGTTGAAAGAAACGAACTCAGCCTGCCGGAGTTCAGGCGTGATGAACGAGCCGTCGGGGAAGTACTTATCCATGTCGTCCGCGAGGAAGCCTATGCGCTTTGTCTTGAGCGAGGAAAGGTCGTAGAATGAAATATCGCTGTCGTCGCGCACATATATCGCGGAAAACTTGGTCATAAGGGAAAACTGGCTCAGCGCCAGACCCTTGTCATAGCCGTGCCGCCCGGTGAGCTTATCCCACATGGCAAGCTCTTTTGCAGGCACGCAGGGGATAATGTCCACATCGCCGTTTGCCAGCTTTTCAGCGAGTTCCTCAGCGGTGCCGGAAACATATTCGTATGCGTCGCCGGTGCGCTTCTGTATCTCGCGGAGATAATCCAGCGCGAAGCCGGTCTTGTTGCCCCCCACGGTGGAAATGCCATAATCCGGGTCAACGCCCACTCTGACAGTCCTGCCGGTCGCGCCCGCATTCACGCCGGAAACAGGAAATAACACCAGCACAAGGGCAAGCGCCACAAGCACCGGCGTCAGCATATTTCCGGCACGCCGCACCAGCCGTTTGAGTTCTGACTTCTTCATCACGAAGCACCTCCGGGTATGTACAACCGCAGAATGCGGTAACATTCATCTCAATATTTTCCAATTGATGTTTAAATCACTCACATATAGTATACCAAACTTTGTAACAATTTTCAAGTGGATTGTAAGAATTTTTCATAGTCCAGCAATTTCTACCGAACTTTTTTGTGAATTGTGCACAAGAAACTTGACATCGCGTTACAAATGTGATATACTATAATCGTGGTCTTTCATAGATTTTAGACAATTTCGCCGTAATTTCTGACATCAGGCGACTTTCAGGCATTCGGTGGATTGTACATCTCATCAAAAAGGAGAACCTGTATGAACTGGTTTGAAAACGCTGTATTCTATCACATTTACCCCATCGGATATTTCGGCTGCCCCCGGCAGAACGATTTCACCTCCGAGCCTACCCACAAGATACTCAGGGTCATTGACGATATCCCGCACATAAAGGAACTCGGCTGCAACGCGGTTTACTTCGGACCGGTGTTCGAGAGTTCCGCGCACGGCTACGACACCGCGGATTACACCAGGATAGACCGCAGGCTCGGCACCAACGAGGATTTCAGGAAGGTGTGCGACGCGCTGCATGAAAACGGCGTCAGGGTGGTGCTGGACGGCGTATTCAACCATGTCGGCCGCGATTTCTGGGCATTTAAGGACGTGCGCGAGAACAAGCTCGGCAGCGCCAGAAAGGACTGGTTCCATGTGCGCGAGGGCAACGACGGCTACAACGACGGCTTCTGGTACGAGGGCTGGGAGGGTCACTACGAGCTGGTAAAGCTGAACCTCTACAACCCCGAGGTAAAGCAGTACCTCAAGGACTGCATAACCGGCTGGAAGAACGAATTCGGCATCGACGGCCTGCGCCTTGACGTTGCCTACTGCCTGGACCTCAACTTCCTCAAGGAACTGCATGGGCACTGCAAGTGGCTGGCAGAGGACTTCTTCCTGCTGGGCGAAACGCTCCACGGCGACTACAACAAGTGGATGAACCCTGAAATGCTCGACAGCGTGACTAACTACGAGTGCTACAAGGGGCTGTTCTCCAGCTTCAACGACATGAACATGTTCGAGATAGCGCACTCCATCAACCGTCAGTTCGGCAGCGAGAACTGGTGCCTCTACCGCGGAAAGCACCTGTATACATTCGTGGACAACCACGACGTCAACCGCATAGCTTCCATGCTGAAAACAAAGGAACATCTGCCGGATATCTACACGCTGATGTTCATGATGCCGGGTATCCCTGCGGTTTATTACGGCAGCGAGTTCGGAATTCTCGGGGACAAGAACAACGGCGGCGACGACCAGCTGCGCCCGGAATTCGACCCCGAAAAGATGAAGGCCGAGGGTATCCGCGACCTGACGGCGCACATAAAGGCTCTCGCTGAGATACAGAAGAACCACCCCGCGGCTTCCCAGGGGGACTACAGGCAGGTGCAGCTGACCAACAGGCAGTATGCATTCTCGCGCAGCGCGGAGGGTGAAACGCTGCTCACCGTCATCAACGCGGACGAGAACCCGTTCACATTCAGCCTCAACGCTTCCGGCGCAAAGGAAGACCTCCTCACCGGGGAAACCATGGAACTCGGCGGGCTGACTCTCCCGGGCTTCACCAGCGCGGTTTTCAAGCTTTAAGATAATAATCGCCGGCAGGTTGCGTATCACCTGCCGGCGTGTTTTTTATAATCAAGATGTATCAGCATTTCAGTCTGTGGCTGTGAGAGTTTTGTTGCGTTGGTGAGTGTTATGCCACGGGCAGGAACCAATAAAAAATCAAGTACCCCAACGCGCGTAATGCGCGTCAGGGCACCTGACCTGAGGTTGTGCAATGAAACAGGTACCTGCAGCGCGGGCAGGTACCAATAAAACAATAAGCGCCCCAACCCGCGTATTGCGTGTCGGGGCACCCGACTGGTGGAGATGGGGGGAACCGATTTCAGCTTCCAAATACATTTCTCACTTTTCCAGCAAGCGCCTATAAAACCGCATTGCAAAGCCAAACGTTGAACTTTTGAAAAGCTTGCATTCCAACCTCAAAAATCCTCTTTTCCGAGTTATTCGGGGATTTTTCGGGGATTTCGGGGGAAGCTAACTGCGCTCAATCCGGAGCAATTTTATCGAGGATAGCGACGGCGCGTTCCTCCTCCCGGGGGTAGAGGTGGCTGTAGGTGTTCCAGGTCATCTGCACGTCGGAGTGCCCGAGCCTGCGCGCGATCTCCTGTATGTTTATTCCCTCGTTGACAAGCAGGGAAGCGTGCGTGTGCCGGAAGTCGTGAATGCGTATGTGCGGCAGTCCTGCGGCTTTGGCAAATGCCTTGTTGTGGTTCTCAATCGATGTGTCCCGCAACGGAACTTCGCCCCCGCACACGCGGTAGTCCTCGCTGAACAGTCTGTAAGCTTCCTGCTGACGGCGCTTGTGTTCGGCGAGTATCTTCATCAGCGGCGCGGGGATTTGCAGGTCACGGTAGCTGGACTTATTCTTCGGTGGTCCCTCGACATCGCCACCCCTGAGCTTCTGCGAAATGCTCCGGCGGATATGCAGGATATTTCCGTCAATGTCCGACCATTTCAGGGCGTTTATCTCGCCTTTGCGGGCGCCGGTATAGAACGCAATACAAAAGAATACATAATAAGCCCAGTCCGTTGCGGTCTGGGCGTTTTTCTTTGCTTCGGCGATGAATGCGCGGAACTGTTCCGACGTGTAGTAGTGCAGCTTGTCCGCGGGCTTCTCGATTGCGTCGGGAGCCTTGAAGTTCCCGAGGGCGCTCAGCGGGTTCCGCACAAGGTACTCCATTTTCACGGCGTAGTTCAGCATAGCCACGAACGCCGCGTATGCGTTCTGTTTCGTCGTTATGGAGAGCTTTTCGTCGGCGGCGATGTCGTTCTTCCACTTCGCAAGGACCGGCTGCGAGAGCCTGTCAAGGCGATAATCTGCCATAGCCGGCATTACCCGGAGCCGCAGGTTCTTCATCGCGCTGTCGTGGGAGGTCTTGCGTGTTTCGTGGCTGTGGTAGACCTCGTACTCGTCGTAGAGCTGCTGGACGGTCATGCGCGAAACGGTCTGCTTCTTGTCCTTGTACTCGGCTATCAGGGACTGCTCCAGCGCGTTCGCTTCCGCTAGGCCGTAGGCGGTGCGCTCGATCTGGCGAGCCTTGCCCGCGGCGTCGGTGTAGTTTACCCGCACGCGGTACTGCTGTAAGCCGTTCTTCTTAACGCCGGTTTTGTTTATTGGCATGATTTTTCTCCTTTCTATGGCGTTCCCCTGTCCTTATGGGCAGGGTATATTTTTATTATAACACAAACGCACTTGTAATTTGTGTCTTACAAGGCGCAATTATCTATTGACAATGCGTTCATATTGTGGTATAATATGAACAGATTGCTAGAGGGGGGTAATAAAAATGAATTTAGGCATAGGAATTTTGTATGTAGGTTGGTTTGCGTTTGTATTTGCGATGTGCTATTTTATTTCCCCGTGGTTTGCATTTTTGCTTATTATAACGCCAAAAACCACAACAATCAAAAAATAAGTTTAGGATTATGTTTGACCCGGCATACATATATCCATGAACTGCTTTCCGGTTGGAGTAAGTTCGACATATCCTTTATTTACATCAATTTTTCTATCCACGCCTATTTTTTTAGCTCTTATTGCGTAGTCATTATAGGCTTTGATTAGAGAAAAAGGCTCATACAAGCTTTTGTTCGTTAGGTGATCTAAATAGTTTGTTTTAACAAGTCCTAAAGCCTCAAGTACTGATATAGCAATCGCGCGTTTTTCTATATCATATATGTTGGCTTGCGATATTCCCTCAAGGTATACATTAGTCTGCATTGTCACTGAATCTTTATCGTTTGTTGCATTGTACCGGCATATAGGGCGGGTATCACAATCGGAAAATGTTGATAAAATAAGTGTGTCAAACGGAGTAAGACGTTTGATTATCATCGATAACAATGGTGTAGCTTTAGAGCTCTTGGTTGTATTTAAACTCGCTGCAATAAGATTAGCGAACATCTCCCTTAATTCTTCATGTTCAAGGCAATACTGCGAATCGTCGATTGCAGCCCCTATAAGCTGAATGTTAGGTTCCGAGAGATTTGCTTCGGGTATCTGATCAATTTTTATCTCAATTTCCTTTTTAAACTGCTCTAACGCGAGCTGTTGCTGTAATCTGATTTTTTCGGCATGGAAAGATAATTTGTGGCTTGCCATAAAAAGAATGTCGTTTATGATGGTTCCGATAGTTTGAGATGGTTTTTCTGTAATGTTTGTTATTACGTTGTTTGCGCATTCCGGTAGTTCGACTTTTTCAGGAATATTAATTAAACTCATTATTTTATATCCTTTCCACCCCAGTCAAGCTAGGGATTATTAAGTTCTAGTATGAATGTCAGGCATGAACACTCTCAAGAGCAGGAGGTACATCAATGAACACAACGCTAATTTTGAATACAATAAAATCGCTGAATTCTGAACGGTTTCTTGAGTTGTGCCGGAAGCTGCTTACTTGTTCTTGTTTGCCAGAAGATGAGCGTACTCGATTAGTTTTTCTTGTTCGGCAGCAGGAAGCCCAGCTATCATGCGCGCAATCTCCATCGCCGGAGTTTCCTCCGAACGGTTGACCTCGGGGACATCGGTGTTCCCGATAAGGTAATCCACCGAAACATTGAAATACACTGCCAGGGCTTGGAGCTTCTCTACGGAGGGCACCGAGCCTTTTCTTATATTGTCGTAAAAGCTACGTCCGACTCCGCTTTCTTCATATGCGGTTCTAGGCTTTATTCCTCTTTTATCGCATAATTTCTGTATAACGCTCTGTAATCTATCAAAATCCATAATATACTCCCAGTTGTTATTTATTGGAATGTTGCACTAATTCAACAGGGAGTTTTTGTGTTATGCTACAAAATGCGTAAATTTCTGAATAATCTCTTGACAATTTCAGAAATTTACGCTATACTTGTCTTGTAAACAAATTAACCACAAAAAGAGTAAAGCAAAGCTAGCCGTTTTGCGTTATGCTTTTAAAAAACAGCCTATTGATATTAAGTTGCTAACCACTATTAATATTAACACATAGTTGCTGCTTTGTCAAGTGGAATTTGTAAATAAATTAACGGGAGGTGGGATTATCACAAACAGGCAGAAGCGGGACATCGCGTTTGTAACCAAGGCTCGCAAACGCATGATAGACCGGAATGTGACGCAGGTCGCGCTCGCGAGGAAATACGGAAAGACCACAGCGTATGTATCAATGGTCCTCCGTGGAAAGCGAACATTGACCCCGCAGTTCAGGGAGTTCCTCGAACGGGAGCTGAGCCTTTGAACAAGCCTAAAAGCAATTCTCGGCCGGGAATAGAAAGTAGGTTATAATCCCGCTCCGATGATTTCTAATGTAATGAAAGGAGGCGAACACCGTGTCAGACAAGCTGATATTCAGAGTTCCGCGCGCAGTCAAGCCGAAGGACAAGCCACCTGTCGTGCGGATAACCCTCGAGGCTTATACAGCGCTTGAGGAGATATCCGCAAAAACGGGGCTTTCCAACTGCTTTGTAGCTTCGCAGATGATCCTCTACGCGGCGAAGAACACTGAAATCAAGACAGAAGACGAACAGTAAAGGAGGTAATCACATGCCAACATCAAAAGTAACGGTACGCATACCGCAGATAACATCGCTGGAAACGGCGATAAGGCTCTACTACGAGCGCAGCGAACTTTCCACCCCCGATATCCGGCAGCTGTTCGGACCGCTCGCGAACGACACCGTGAGCAGGCTCAAGCGTAAGGCGCGGGAACTCATGAACGAGCGCGGGAAGCTCCCCGGAGACGCCACCCGCGTAAACACCGAGATAGCCTACGAAGCCTGGGGACTGGACATCACCAAGCTGGAATTCAGGCTGAACAAGCTGAGAACTCTGGGGGTGAGGTCATGACCGAGGACAAGCAGGCAATATGCGACGCGCTGCTCCCGGCGCTGAAGCTTACCAGAGCAGGCACGGAAATCGAGGCACTGCGTTACAGCAAGGAACGCGAAACCATTACTATCGCTTATCCCGATGGTATCACGCCCATAAATATTGCCACTGAACGCGGGATAATGATGATCCTGGATATCGTTCTGGCGCTGACGTGAGGTGAACAGCATGAAGATACTCAAACCAATAATCGGCACAAGCTTCCTGGCAGGACTTCTGGGCATGCTCCTGTCCATAGTCGCCCTGGAGAGCGGCGTTCTCGGTGGCGCTACATACTGGGTGCTGGTGTTCAGCTGCGGAATTCTGAGCGGCGGGGCTATTCTGGGAGCAATGGCAGCGTACAAGTACGAAGAAAGGAGGACAAGCCATGCCGTACAACAAAACGACGATAGACAAGGCAGACAGTGACCCGGTGAACTGCGGCACCTGCGCCTACAAGAACGACTGCCCGGCGAAGCACTCATACACCGAATGCACGCAGGAAAGCGGCTACCCGCTGTGGGCTTCGAGCCGTTTGAAGTCTAACTGGGCAAAGAAAAAGAAAAACCGCTCCTGAACGGCAATTCGGGAAGCGGCAAAGAAATAATATCACATGCTCATTATATCATGAGCGGAAAGGTTTGTCAAGTGGACAAGATTTATGGCAAAGGCATAAACTACCGCCCAGCCATCGACGGCAGGCAGGACACCCCGCACAGCAAGGAGATATACCTTGAGAAGCTGCTCCCCCTTGAAGAATACGACAAGATAATCGTGCTCTTTTCGGGCGGGAAAGACAGTCTGGCGTGTGTGCTCCACCTGTTGGAGCTGGGCGTTCCCCGGGAGAAAATCGAACTGTGGCACCACGATATAGACGGCGGCGAGCCGAACCTGCACATGGATTGGCTTCCTACACAGAACTACTGTCGGGCTGTCGCAGAGTATCTCGGTATTCCATTGCGCGTAAGCTGGCGGATAGGCGGTTTCTGGAGCGAGGTCTACCGCGTGGGTGCCAGTAATCCTATCCTCTACGAGAATGGTGGCGAAATCGCCATGTGTAAGCTCTCAGAGCGCCAGAAGCGCACACTTGAATTAAAAAGCAAGGTCATGGGTGAAGACGAAAGCGCCGAGGTTGAAAATTACGGCAAGCGTGGAAATTTCCCGGCGAAATCAGCTAATCTTGCACAGCGCTGGTGCAGCTCTTATCTTAAAATCATGGTAGGCGGGGGAGCAATTCGCAGTCTGGAAACGGACGAGCTCAAGGGAATCGGCGAGTGCAATAAATTCCCGGCAAAATCCGGAATAGCCAACGGTCGTTACTGCTCCCCGAACCTTAAACGGGTAGTCGGTGAGAGCGTTATCCGAGAAATTGAGAGCATAGGGAGCCGTATGAAATTCCCCGCTAAGGGTAGCTGTCAGTCTGGAAGATGGTGCTCGGGAAGTCTGAAAGCTTCCGTCCAGAACGGAGTTACAAGCAATCTGGAGCAGACCAGGCAGGACGTGAAACTGTTGGTGATTTCCGGCGAGCGGCGCGAAGAAAGCAAAGGGCGGAGCAAATACAACGAAATCGAACTGCACCCTACCAACGCTACGGCAAAAGCCAAACGGCTTGTACATACATGGCGTACGGTCATTGACTGGTCGGAGGCGTATATCTGGGAGATCATCAAACGATGGCACATTTCTCCGCACCCATGTTATTTCGCAGGCTGGAACCGCTGCTCCTGCGCGATGTGCATATTCGGTCTGCCGAAGCATTGGGCTGGAATCCGGGAGTTGTTCCCAGACTGGTACGAGCAGTTCAGACAGGCGGAAATCGAACTTAATTTCACCCTTGATAACAAGAAAAATCTTGACGAGTACATCGGGGACACGGAAAGCTGCGTATGCCATGATAATCCGAAAGCAATACATCAGCTCCTTACCGGAGATTTTTCCGTGAGCGATGTGTACGTTGAGAATTGGCAGTACCCGGCAGGCGCCTTCATGGGCGCAGATGGCGGTCCGTGTTGATGGACCAGAAACTACATTTGGAGGGACAAATCATGATAAAAATAACCAACCTTGAGCTCGAAAACATCAAGCGCATAAAAGCCGTGCAGCTTGCCCCGTCGGAGAGCGGTCTGACAGTCATCGGCGGGAACAACGGCCAGGGCAAGACCTCCGTGCTGGACGGAATAGCCTGGGCGCTGGGCGGCGACAAATTCAAGCCCTCGCAGCCGCAGCGGGACGGCTCGGTAATTCCTCCGCACCTGCGCGTGACCCTCTCGAACGGGCTTATCGTAGAGCGCAAGGGCGACCGGGGAACGCTGAAAATCACCGACCCGAACGGCGGCAAGGGCGGTCAGCAGCTCCTCAATGAGTTCATCGGGCAGCTTGCCCTCGACCTGCCGAAATTCATGCAGGCGACCAGCAAGGAAAAGGCGCAGACCCTCCTCCGCATAATCGGCGTGGGGGACAAGCTCGCCGCGCTGGAGCAGCAGGAGCAGAACGCCTATAATCAGCGCCGCGCCGTCGGGCAGGTCGCCGACCAGAAGCAGAAGTACGCCGACGAGCTCCCGGACTACCCCGAAGCCCCCGCCGAGGAGGTCAGCATTTCCGAGCTGCTCCGCAGCCAGCAGGAGATTCTCGCGCGCAACGGCGAAAATCAGCGCCTGCGGCAGAACCGCGATATATGCGAGCAGGAACTGCTCCGCGCCCGGCAGGAGTACGACCGCGCCGCGGAAGTCCTCGCAAAGGCTGCTCCCCGGCCGCGGAAGTCCTCGCAAAGGCTAAGCAGGCAGCCGAGACCGCCCGCAAGTCCGCCGCCGACCTCACGGACGAAAGCACCGCCGAGATCGAGCAGAGCATTCACGACATCGACGTTATCAACGCGAAAGTCCGGGCAAGGCGCGAGCGCGACCGCGCCCTCACGGAGGCGCAGGAGACCCGCGAGCAGTACAACGAGCTGACAGCGAAGATAGAGGATATCCGCGCGCAGAAAACCGCCCTGCTGGACGGCGCAGACCTCCCGCTGCCGGGGCTTTCCGTCGAGGACGGCGAACTCACCTACAACGGCGCAAAGTGGGACTGCATGAGCGGCGCGGAGCAGCTTCGGGTATCTGCGGCGATAGTCCGCAGGCTCAACCCGCAGTGCGGTTTCGTGCTGATGGACAAGCTTGAACAGATGGACGCTGCGACCCTCGCGGAGTTCGGCAAATGGCTGGAGCAGGAAGGCTTGCAGGTAATAGCGACCCGCGTCAGCACCGGTGGGGAATGCAGTATCATCATCGAGGACGGCTATGCGAAGCCGACTGAACAGCCCGCAATTACATCTGCACCGCAGAAAGCAACATGGGAGAGAGGTAAATTCTAATGGACTTCAACATAACATCAGGCAAGGTACACACCGCCGTTAAAACGGTGATTTACGGCGCGGAGGGTATCGGCAAAACGACCCTCGCGGCGCAGTTCCCAAGCCCACTTTTCATCGACACCGAGGGAAGCACGAAGCAGCTCGACGTAGCGAGATTACCCGCGCCGTCAAGCTGGGAAATGCTCCTCCAGGAGCTGGATTTCGTCCGGGACAAGCGCCCCTGCGCGACCCTCGTTATTGACACCGTGGACTGGGCGGAGCAGCTCTGTATAGCCGACCTCTGCGCGAAGAACGGCAAATCCGGTATCGAGGATTTCGGCTACGGCAAGGGCTGGGAGTTCGAAAAGGAAAGCTTCGGGAAGTTCCTGAACAAGCTGACCGAGGTGATAAACGCCGGGATAAACGTAACTCTGACCGCGCACGCGGCGCTCCGGAAGTTCGAACAGCCAGACGAAATGGGAAGCTACGACCGCTGGGAGATGAAGCTCGGCAGCAAGACCACTAACAAGATATCCCCGCTCATCAAGGAGTGGGCGGACATCGTGCTGTTCTGCAACTACAAGACCGTCGTAGTCCAGACGGACAAGGACGGCAAGAAGCACAAGGCGCAGGGAAACCGCCGCGTGATGTACACCCAGCACCACCCCTGCTGGGACGCCAAGAACCGCTACGGACTCCCGGAGGAGATTCCGATGGAGTACGCACAGATAGCGCAGATTTATGGTAATTCGGAATTTCGGTGTCCTGCTCCGCAGGACGGTATCTCAACGCCTGCGAATGATACGGCACCCGCTCCGAGTACTTCCGCGCCGGGCGTTCCGAAAGCACTCTCTGACCTGATGGCGGCTTCGGGAATAACAGAACAGCAGATACGCCATGCAGTAGCAACGAAAGGCTACTTCCCGGAGGACATGCCGATAAGCTCCTACCCGGAGGATTTCGTCAGCGGGGTTCTGGTCGGAGCATGGAAGCAGATAGTAGATTTCATCAACGAACAGAAATACCCGTTCTGATTTTGCAGTAAAATGCAGTTATTTACATGATAAACTCGGTCAGGGAGGAAAGAAAATCTCCCGATAAAATTCATAGGAGGACACCACAATGTCAGAAATCATCGAAAGAGAATTAGGCTGGGACGATGAAATATCCCGCGAGAGCGACTTCACGATAATCCCGGAGGGCGACTACGACTTCACCGTGACCGGCTTCGAGCGCGGACGTTACGACGGTTCGGAGAAGCTCCCGCCCTGCAACATGGCGATAGTTACCCTCGCGGTAACGCTGCCGGACGGAAGCACCGCGACCCTCAAACACAGACTTTTCCTGCACACCCGCTGCGAGGGACTGCTTTCCGCGTTCTTCACCGGAATCGGTCTGAAGCGCAAGGGCGAACCGCTCCGCATGAACTGGAACGCAGTCCCCGGGGCGCGCGGTCGCTGCAAGATTACCGTCCGCAGCTGGAAGGGCAAGAACGGAGAGGACATGCAGTCCAACGATATCAAGAAGTTCTACGACCCGTTTGAGAATCCATCTGCACCCGCCCCCCAGGCACAGCCGCAGTATCAGCCCGCGCCTCAGCAGTACGCACAGCCGACGCAGTATCAGCAGCCGGCTTCCGGTCAGCCCACAGGCGTATTCACCCCCGGAAAGTGGTGATAGCGCATGGAAAATCAGCTCACATTAATTGAGCCCGCCCCCGCCGAACCTGCGGTCAGACACGCGCCGATAGCCCTCCGACCCTATCAGAACGAAGCGAAAGCCGCCGTGCTGGGTCAGTGGGAGCAGGGCGTACAGCGCACTTTACTGGTGCTCCCGACGGGGTGTGGCAAGACGATAGTTTTCGCGAAGATATCCGAGGACTGCGTGAAGCGCGGCGAGCGCGTGCTCATTCTGGCGCACCGCGGTGAACTCCTGGAGCAGGCGGCGGACAAGATACATAAAGCCTGCAACCTCAACTGCGCCGTCGAGAAAGCCGAGGAGACCTCCCTCGGCTCGTTCTGGAGGATAACTGTCGGCAGCGTGCAGACACTCATGCGGGAAAGCAGGCTCGCGCGGTTCCTGCCGGACTATTTCGATACTATTATAATAGACGAAGCGCACCATGCCGTTTCCGACAGCTATCAGCGGATATTACAGCACTTCAGCGGCGCGAAAGTCCTCGGGGTGACTGCGACACCCGACCGTGGCGACATGAAGAACCTCGGTCAGGTGTTCGACAGCCTGGCGTATGAATACACGCTTCCCCGCGCTATCCGGGAGGGCTACCTCTGCCCGATAAAGGCGCTCACAATTCCGCTGAACCTCGACCTCACCGGCGTTTCCGTGCAGGCTGGGGACTTCCGCGCCGCAGACCTCGACACCGCCCTCGAGCCGTATCTCTATCAGATAGCCGACGAAATGCTCCGCAACTGCTCGGACCGCAAGACCGTGGTGTTCCTGCCGCTGGTAAAGACCTCGCAGAAGTTCCGGGACATTCTTAACGAGCGCGGATTTCACGCGGCGGAAGTCAACGGAAATTCCGACGACCGCGCGGAAATACTCCGGGATTTCGAAGCCGGAAAGTACAACGTGCTGTGCAATTCAATGCTCCTCACCGAGGGCTGGGACTGTCCCTCCGTGGACTGCGTGATAGTCCTCCGCCCGACAAAGGTGCGCGGACTTTACTGCCAGATGGTGGGCAGGGGAACGCGGCTCAGCCCCGGCAAGAAAGACCTGCTGTTACTGGACTTCCTCTGGCATACCCAGCGGCACGAACTCTGCAGACCCGCGCACCTCATCTGCGAGAGCGACGAGGTAGCGCAGAAAATGACCGAGAACCTCGCGGCGGCGGGCTGTGAAATGGACATCACCGAAGCCGAAGCCCAGGCAGAGACCGACGTAGTAGCCCAGCGCGAGGAAGCATTAGCGAAGCAGCTCAGCGAAATGCGTAAGCGCAAGCGCGCCCTGGTGGACCCTCTGCAGTTCGAGATGTCGATACAGGCGCAGGACCTGTCCGGGTACGTTCCGTCGTTCGGCTGGGAGATGTCCCCGCCGTCGCAGAAGCAGCTCGACGCGCTGGAGAAGTACGGCATTTACCCGAACGAGATAGAGAACGCGGGCAAGGCGGCAATGCTCCTCGACCGCCTGAACAAGCGCAGAATGGACGGGCTTTCCACCCCGAAGCAGATACGCCTGCTGGAGAATAAAGGCTTCCTGCACGTCGGGGAATGGACGTTCCAGCAGGCAAGCAACATGATAACGAGAATAGCCGCAAATGGGTGGCGCGTGCCGAGGGGCGTAATTCCCGCGGAATACACACCGGAGGTGAACTAAGTGGAACTGACAGAATGCCTTAAATACATATCCCCTGCCGACCTGGACTATCAGACCTGGGTGAACGTCGGCATGGCGCTGAAGCAGGAGGGGTACCCCTGCGACGTCTGGGACAGCTGGAGCCGCCCCGACAGCCGCTATCATTCCGGCGAGTGCGCAAAGAAGTGGGAGAGCTTCAACGGGAACGCGAACCCCGTCACCGGCGCGACGATAGTCCAGCTGGCAAAGGAGCGCGGAATGCCCGTCGCGGAAAGCCGCGCCCTGGACTGGGACGACGAGATATCCCGCGAAGCCTTTGAAACGCCGGATGAGCACGTCGTCGTCAACACGAACTGGGTAGAGGGCCGCGAGATAATCCCCCCCGCGGACTGGGACCCCGCGCAGGAAATCATACGCTACCTCGAAGCGCTGTTCGAGCCGGAAGAGAAAGTCGGCTACGTCATGCAGAGCTACGAAAAGGACAACCGGTACGTCCCGGCGAACAAGGGCGCCTACGACCGCACCGCAGGGCAGCTGGTCGAGCTGCTGAAAAGGTACGGCGACGTCGGCGCTGTCCTCGGGGACTACAACCCGCGCGCCGGGGCGTGGATACGCTTCAACCCGCTGGACGGCAAGGGGATAAAGAACGAGAACGTGTCCGAATTCCGCTACGCGCTGGTGGAGAGCGACAACGTGGATATCGAAACGCAGAACGCGATAATCCGCGAGCTGGAGCTTCCCGTCGCGGTGTTGGTCTACAGCGGCAAGAAGAGCCTGCACGCGATAGTACACATCGACGCGGATAATTACGAGGAGTACCGCAGGCGCGTGGACTTCCTCTATCAGATATGCCAGAAGAACGGCTTACAGCCCGACACGCAGAACCGCAATCCGTCGCGGCTGTCGAGAATTCCGGGCGTACAGCGCGGCGAGAACCGGCAGTACATAGTCGATACGAACATCGGCAAGGCTAACTGGGACGAGTGGCGGGAATGGATAGAGGGCGTGAACGACGACCTCCCGGGGTTCGAGAACGCGGCGGATTTCTGGAACGACATGCCGGAGCTTGCGCCGCCGCTTATCGGGGGAGTTCTCCGGCAGGGGCACAAAATGCTCATCGCGGGTCCCTCAAAGGCGGGCAAGTCGTTCGCGCTGATAGAGCTGTGCGCGGCTATCGCGGAGGGGCGGGAGTGGCTCGGCTGGAAAGTCGCCCAGGGACGTGTTCTGTACGTCAATCTGGAGCTTGACAAGGCGTCCTGCGAGCACCGTTTCGTGGATATTTACCGCTCCCTCGGCTGGCAGCCGGAGAACCTCCGGAACATCGACATCTGGAACCTGCGCGGTAAGTCGGTGCCGATGGACAAGCTCGCGCCGAAGCTGATACGCCGCGCCGCAAAGCGAGATTACCTCGCGATAATCATCGACCCGATATATAAAGTCATAACCGGCGACGAGAATTCCGCAGACCAGATGGCGCACTTCTGCAACCAGTTCGACAAGGTCTGCACGGAGCTTGGCTGCGCGGTGATATACTGCCACCATCACTCAAAGGGCGCGCAGGGAGCCAAGCGCAGCATGGACAGAGCTTCCGGCTCGGGAGTTTTCGCCCGCGACCCGGACGCGCTGCTCGACCTCATCGAGCTGGGGCTTCCGGAGGCGCTCGTCAGGGAGGAGCAGAACAAGGCGGTGTGCAATATCTGCTATGACCTGCTCGTCCGAAGCGGCAAGGCAGGCGACATTTCACAGGACGACATGGTTACGGCTAAGGCAATGCGGGAGCACGTCAGAAACGCGCTTGCGGGGGATTCCCTGCGGCAGGCGGAGGAAAGTATATCGGCGGCGGAGAAGCTGGCTGAAAGCCGTTCCGCGTGGCGTATCGAGGGCACTCTGCGAGAGTTCCCGAAGTTCCCGCCGGTGAATGTGTGGTTCGATTATCCGATACATAGGATAGACATGTCGGGGGTGCTGAAAGATATTCAGCTTGACGTCCCGGCGCAGCCCTGGCAGCGGAATTTCAGCAAGAAAAAGTCCGACAAGGAGCGCAAAGACGAGCGTAAGGAATCTATTGAAAGCGCGTTCAATTTCTGCTGTATGGACGGCAAGGAAGTCGGAATATCCGAGCTTGCGGAGTACATGGGCGTGACTGAAAAGACAGTCCGCACACGTCTGAAAGAACACGGTGGCTTCTATGTAGAGGACGGCAAGGCAGGGAAAAAGTCGAAATAATTTCCTTTCCCTCAAAGGGAAAAAGTCGGAGAATTTCCCTTTCCCTGCGAGGGAAAATTTCGAGATTTTCCCGACGTCATTTCGGAGGGAAAAAGTCGGTAAAAACCGAGTTTTTCCGAGGAAAGGAAAATCTATATACTACGTATATAGGTTTTTCCCTTTCCCTCCGGTCAGGGGGGAAGTAGTCGTGCGACAGCTTACGCACGACGACTACTTCCCCTGTCCTGACAAAGCAAAATTTCTCAGAAAGGAAATGTAATAATATGGCAAACAAGTGCTACAACTGCGACGCATATGACGAGGAGCGCGAGGGGTGTACAATGCCCTCCTGCGACAGATCCTACGCGTGCCCTATGGAGGAAGCAGGGAACTTGCAGTTTTTTCTGCCGATGATACCGCCGACGGTAACGGCGCAGGAACACAAGGTAACTATCAGGAACGGTAAGCCGGTGTTCTACGACCCTCCGGAACTCAAGGAAGCCCGCGCAAAGCTCACGGCGCACCTGGCACAGCATAAGCCGGAGAAGCCGTACACCTGCGGGGTTCGGTTAATAACGGCGTGGTGCTTTCCGGGAGAGGGTCACGCTGACGGCGAATGGAGAACGACAAAGCCCGACACCGACAACCTCCAGAAGCTCCTCAAGGACTGCATGACGGCGGTCGGCTTCTGGAAAGACGACGCGCTTGTCGCTTCGGAGCTGTGTGAGAAATTCTGGGCGCAGGTACCCGGAATATTCATCAGAATCGAGGTGCTGTTATGAAGCTCGAAGAGGTAACAAAGGCAGCGGAACAGGGCGCGGTAGTCCTGCATACGCACATGGGGATAACGTCCCGGTGCAGGATATCTGGGGTCGTTTCGCGGTTCGCGAAAGGCGCCTGGACGTACTCCCTGGAGCTTACGGACTTAAAGGCGAACAGCGTAATTATCGCGGCGCTGGAGGATTGCGAGGTGGAGAGATGAGCGAGTACATAGACAAGAGCGAGGCGGTCGGTGAGGGCTATCTCCAGGACTGGTACATTAGCTCTGTTTCGGAAGATGATGAGCCAGTCTGGACAGAGGCTCACATTGAGGAACTGACACGGGATTTCATCGTTATTCCGAAAGACACTCCCGCCGCCGATGTTGCACCAGTAGTGCATGCGTACTGGATATATCAGAAGCCGTACGACGAATACACATGGAGACCGTACATATGCAGCAGCTGCAAAACGCACGGCGGTAAGCACCGGACGAATTATTGCCAATCATGCGGCGCTAAGATGGATCTTTGCCCTCCCAAACGTGATAAAAACGGAGGTGACACAGATGTCTGAAATCAAACTTAAGCCCTGCCCGTTCTGCGGGGGCGAGGCGATTATTATGCGCTTGGAAAGCCTGGAAACCGGCTTCGTGAGCTATTATGTTTCACACAGTGATATATTTAATTGCGCATACGAAATCAGACAGCAGAGCGCAAGCCAGACTATGCAGGAAGCCGCAGACAAATGGAACAGGAGGGCTGATGATGAAGAAACTTAAATGCAAGTGTGGCGGATATCCTGAGCCTCTTTATCGCAAGAGCAAATCTGGGCAGAGAACGAAACATGGTTATTTGTACAAATGCAGAGTGTGTGGCAAAGAAACAGCTCTGCACAAAACAAAGACCGAAGCAAAGACAGATTGGAACAGGAGGGCGCCGAATGACCGCTAAAGAATACCTGTCCCGCTACCGCTGGCAGAACGACCGCATAAACGCAAAGCTGGAGCAGGTCGCGGAGCTCCGCCGCAAAGCCCAGACGGTAAGCTCCGGAAGCTCTGACGGCTCACACAGCTCAACGCCTTACGACCGCATAGGTGAGATAACCGCGCGGATAGTAGACCTTGAACGTGAGATAAACGAGGACATAGACCGCAGCATAGACGTCCAGCGGGAGATACGCGCGGCTATCGCGAGAGTTACGGACGAGCGTTTGCAGTCGCTGCTTGAGTACAAATACATCAACGGGTACACGCTTGAAGAAATCGCCGTCCGCATGGATTACAGCTATCCGCAGATATGCCGCCTGCACGGCCGGGCGCTCCAGTCGGTGAAAGATGATATGGAATGATAGCTGAAAATGTGCTATACTAGTATCATGAAATACTGAAAAGCGTTCGTGATTTGCTATTACGAAAAAAGTACTTGACAAATTTGAGGTACCATGCTAGAATAGAGTTGGTACAATAAAAACGCCAAGGCGCTGCAATCGCCTTGGCGTCAGTACTATACTATTCAGCATTTACGAAAGCAAGTGCTGAATAAGCACGGCTAGTTCCGGGTACTTTATTATGACCATGACGAAAAGAATGAACATAATAAGTGTACCAAGCTTGTGCCGCTGCGGTTGAGAGCGGGGCGAATCCGTTCCGCTCTTTTCCAACAGCGGGCGTTTCTGTGTATCTTCGTCAGTGGAAGTGCTTTCCCCGCTTGAGTACGAGAAGAACACCACTTCTATGCCGAAGAGACAGACGGTGAGGCGCTTGTTTTTCCGCAAAAAAATCACCTCCTTTCGCGGTAAACCGTATAAATCTTTGGCAATCACATCCTTTCCCAGGTAGACTAGTATACGAAAAGGACGGGTCGGGAAAAGCTTCCCAGCCCGTCCATGTGTTAAAAGCAAATCCGATTCGCAGCTAGTAAAGCTGCGAATATTTGGAGTGCCGTGTTGGAGACTTGAGAAGGTCTTTTTTTAAATGAGCTATAATATCATGTGACTTAGTAAGCAATATTAAATTTCTCTTCATCAAGTTCACTCCATATTCGTGTCAATTTATTTCGCTCAATTATTATACCACAGCTTTTACCTGTACGTCAATGGTTTTTCTGTAAATATTGGAAATATATACCTACTAAAAATCAAAATATCCGGGATGGTTTTTGTGAATTTTCAACAAAATTCAAAACGAAGAATATTTGAACAGTTTGCATGAATAATCAGCAAATAAGAAATAGGGAAGTTGTAGATATAACCGAATGCTTCGGAAATGATATTCGTTATAAAGTGGTGCTTTAAACGAATACATTGACGAAGCTTTTTTTATGCCCGAAAGGAGGAGCCTCATGACCGAGAAAGGAGCAAGCGAAGCGCCGCGACGTCTCTCAGAAAAACAGAAGCGCTTCTGCGACGAGTATCTGATAGATCTGAACGGAACACGTGCATATAAAGCCGCGTATCCGTCGGTGAAGAATGAACAGGTAGCGGCGCAGGCAGCTAGTAGAATGTTGAGAAATGTCAAGGTGCGCGCGTACCTCGGCGAGCAGCTCGAAGCGCTGCACAACGCCAAGACCGCCGACGCCGCCGAGGTCATGGAGTACCTCACGTCGGTGCTGCGCGGCGAGAGCAAGGCTTCCGTCGTCGTTGTCGAGAGCGTAGGGGAGGGCT
>HF989394.1:6440-18069 GCA_000432175.1 Eubacterium sp. CAG:786 | reverse complement strand
CCTCGGGAAGCGGTTCGGGCTGTTTACGGACAAGCTGAACGTCGAGGGCAATATCCCGGTGGTGATTGCAGGCGATGATAAAATTGCAGACTAAGCGGATATACCTCCCGGAGCTTGTCGGCGGTGGCTACGGCGAATTCTGGCGCTTCCGGGGGAGGTACCGCGTATGCAAAGGCTCCCGTGCGAGCAAGAAGAGCAAGACCTCCGCGCTGTGGTTCATCGTAAATCTTATGAAGTACAGCGCGGCGAACCTGCTGGTAGTCCGCGCGACTTACAACACGCTGCGTAATTCCTGCTTCACGGAGCTGAAATGGGCTATAGCAAGGCTCGGCGTCCAGCAGTACTGGCAGATAAACCTCAGCCCGCTTGAAATGACCTACCTCCCGACCGGGCAGAAAATATACTTCCGGGGTCTGGACGACCCGCTGAAAGTCACCTCGATCACCGTTGACGTCGGCGTGCTCTGCTGGCTGTGGATAGAGGAAGCCTACGAGATCGACAGCGAGGAGAGCTTCGACACCCTCGACGAGAGTATCCGCGGGCAGGTGCCGGACGGGCTGTTCAAGCAGATAACGCTGACGTTCAATCCCTGGAACGAGCACCACTGGCTCAAGAAACGCTTCTTTGATACCTCCGACAGCGACACCCTTGCAAAGACCACGAACTACCTCTGTAACGAGTTCCTGGACGCCGCAGACCTGCGCGTTTTCGAGAGAATGAAGCGCGATAATCCCCGGCGCTACCAGGTCGCGGGGCTGGGCAACTGGGGCATGGTGGACGGGCTGGTGTACGAAAATTTCCGGGAAGCCGAATTCGAGCTTTCCGACCTGCCGGACACGGCGCGCAGCTTCTTCGGTCTGGACTTCGGCTACACCAACGACCCGACGGCGTTCTGGGCTGGTATGGTTGACGAGAAGTCAAAGAAAATATGGGTGTTCGACGAGATGTACGAGCGCGGAATGAGCAACGAGCGCATTGCAGATCGCATAACAGAGATGGGCTACGCAAAGGAGGTCATTACCGCCGACAGCGCGGAGCCTAAGTCCATCGACCGACTGCGCACGCTGGGTCTGCGGAGAGTCCGCGCCGCTCAGAAAGGCAAGGACTCTATCCTTAACGGTATCGACCGCATACAGGATTACGAGCTGATCGTTCACCCGCGCTGCAAGAACTTCCTTGTGGAGATCTATAACTACACCTGGGCAAAGGATAGGTTCGGACGCACAATAAACAAGCCCATCGACGATTTCAACCACCTCATGGACGCCATGCGGTACGCGCTGGAGTCGCTCAGAGGCGGCGGTCTTTCAATTCTGAAATAGAGGTGAACAGCTTGACATATACCGAAACAGCCATCACGCTGGCGCAGCTGGAGCGCTCCGGCGCAATGACCTGGGAGCAGATAATCTCCAATGAAATAGCGGAGTTCAGGGCTTCCGACAAGTGTGCGCTGATACAGCGGGCAGAGCAGTATTACCGCAACCGCAGCGCTGTACAGGAAAAGCAGAACGACATTCCCAGGCGTTCCAACACGAAGATAGAGCACGCGCTGGTGCGTAAGCTGGTGAACCAGAAAGCAAACTACCTGCTTTCCAAGCCGTTCACCGTTTCCGGGGAAAGCACGGCGTATTCCCAGGCGCTTGCAGGCTTCTTTGACGATGAGCTGCGGGCAAAGGTGAAGTCGTTCGCGAAAGGCGCAGTGAAGTCCGGGATATCCTACCTGATACCGTATTTCGAGGACGACCGGCTGCGGTTCATGCGGGTGCCCTCCGACGAGCTGATACCGCTCTGGACGGACACCGAAAACAGCCGCCTTGACGGTTTTATCCGTTTCTACGACCGTATCGAGTACCAGGGCACGACCAAGATAATCATGCACCATGCGGAATACTGGAGCCGTGACGGCGTGCAGTACTTCCAGAGCCGGGACAGCTTTTACAAGCAGGTCGGCAGCGGGTTTACCCCGCACTTCCACATCAACGGGAAGCCGTTCAACTGGGCGGATGTGCCGCTCATCTGGCTGAAATACAACGAGGAGGAACTGCCGCTCGCGTACTTCATCGGTGAGCTTGTGGACAGCGTGAACTGGCAGACTTCCATTGCTAACGACGCGCTGCAGGACATCGCGAAATTTATCTTCGTACTGAAAAATTACGGTGGAACTGACCTCGCGGAATTCGTAGACGAACTGCGCAAGACCCTCGCGATAAAGGTGGACAGCGACGGCGGCGTCGATACCATTCAGCCGCAGGTCAACGTTTCGGAAGTCCTCGCGTTCATCGACAAGAACCGCAGGGATATATACGACCTCGCGGACGGCGTTGACACCAAGGACCCCGACCTCGGGAATGCTTCCGGCACGGCGCTGTACTTCCGCTACATGGGGCTGGATAACGACTGCGCGGGGCTCGGTGCTTCGCTGCTCGCGGCGTTCCAGCGCATGAAGCGGTTCATCGACGTGTATTTCTCGCTCACCGGAAAGGGTGATTTCTCTCCTGAGAAGCTGGACGTGGTGTTCAACACTGACATGCCGGTGAATGAGAGCGAGGTGATCACGAACTGCCGCAATTCCGAGGGAATAATCAGCCGTCGTACGATACTCGAAAATCACCCCTGGACAAAGGACCCGGAGGAAGAGCAGAAGCGGCTTGACGAGGAGAACGGCACTGACAGCATGGACGCATTCGGAGGGCTGAATGAACAACGGAGAGTACTGGAGGAAGCGTTCGGAAATACGGGAAGCTAGAGCGTACAGCAACTGCCTTGAAGCCACAAACGGGCTTGTGAACGCCTACCGTGACACCGCTGCGAATATCCGCAGGGAGATAAACGATTTCTACAACCGTTTCGCGACGGAAAACGGCATGGACTACGCGGACGCCGTGAAATTCCTGAACCGCGAGGAAGCGCTGGAGTGGCGCACCTCGGTCGAGGGCTACATAGAGGAGATACGCAGGGAGAAAGACCCGGCAGTCCGGGAGCGTCTCATGCGGGAGTACGACGCGCGGGCTTACGGTTCGCGGATAACGCGGCTGGAGAGCCTTAACGGCAGCATAGACACGGAGCTTTCAAAGCTGTACGCCAGGGCTAACGAGCAGTTCCGGCAGCTGCTGGGCGAGAACTACACGGACGGCTATTACCAGGCGATATACGATATCCAGAGCCGCTACGGGTACAGTTCGGCGTTTGCGACGGTGAATTCAAAGGTCGTTGAAAATGCGCTGACTTATCCCTGGAGCGGAGCGAATTTCTCGGACAGGCTGTGGAAGCACAAATTCGAGCTGCTGAACCAGCTCCGGGAAACGCTGACCACCGGGCTTATCCGCGGGGAAAGCGTGCAGGATATGTCCAAACGGCTCGCGGAGCGCATGAACGTCAGCCGCTCCAACGCCCTGCGGCTTATCCGGACGGAGAGCAGCCACATACACAACACTGCGGAGCTGGACGCATACAAGGCGTGCGGCTTCGAGGAATACGAATACATGGCAAGCTTCGGGGAACGAACCTGCGACGTCTGCGGAGGTCTGGACGGGCGGCGGTTCAAGCTTTCTGATAAGCAGCCCGGGGTGAACTTCCCGCCGCTGCACCCGAACTGCAGGTGCACCACCGTCGCGGTAGACCCGGACGACGACCTGGAGGATATCAAGTCCGGTGAGCTGGATTACGAGCAGTGGTATCAGAAGTACGTCGGAGGACGGGCGCCGGAAAAACTCGAGTACAGAGAGGGCACAGAAACCGCCGTGCCGCGCGGTCAGCCGGTTCCGGTGATGCCGGGAGGTGCGCGGAACAGTGCAGGACAACCCTTGACAACACGCGGTGAGAGTAGTATAATAAAATCCAATGAAAGTGAAACGGCGGTAAACGATGTGCATTACATAGGCAAGATAAATACTGACATATACAAGTGCGTGACTGAGAATATTCAGACAGACGAGGTTATTATTACAGATGAGCGTATTCTGCACATCAAAGACAGACACCCCAATGATTTTGAAAGATATTGTGGATATATGCGTGAAATAGTTGAAGAGCCCGATTATATTATTGAAGCAAACAAACCACATACTGCACTTATACTTAAAAAATTCAGTGATGGTGCGGAAACTTTCAAAACAGTATTGCGACTTGTTACCCCAGCGGATAACCTGGCAATCAAAAATTCCATTATTACATTTATGAAAATAGATGAAAAGGAATGGAATAGGTTGATAAGGAATAAAAAAGTCCTTTACAAACGTGAATAAATGTGCTATAATATAATTAAGATATTAGTAGGTTATCTGAGGTGGAAGAATACGTCCACGTCCACACGCCGATGGCTTGACAGGGGGGCACCCCGAGAGATGCAGGAGAATTGGACGCCTGCCAGATGACCACTATCTTAACCGCCTCGGGAAATCGGGGCGGTTTTCTTTTAGCACATATGCACCCTGCACCAAACAGGGTGCTTTTTCATTCCAATAACCAAGCGCTCTTCGGGGCGCTTTTTTTATGGCGGTGTAACAAAAGAAGCAGATTCCGCTCCCGTGGGTGCAAATCCCACCGCCGCCACCGATCACGCCCGTGAGCCAGGCGTTTAAACCGGCTCTACCTGCGGCAGACCCGCGTTTATAAATTCAGGAGGTAACTATGGCAGACACAGCATTTCTCAAAGCGATCTTCGGCGACAGGAGTATGACCCTCGACGAGCTTTCAGCAGCCCTTGACGCAAGCAAGGACGTAAAACTCGCGAACCTTGCGGACGGGCGCTACGTCGATAAGGAGAAGTACTCCGCGCTGGAGACCAGGAACAAGACCCTCGCAGACCAGCTTGCGAAGCTCGGTGAAGCGAAGCCCGAGGAACTCCAGGCGGAGATATCACGCCTGCGGGCTGAGAACGAGCAGGCAGAGCAGAAGTACCAGCAGGCGCTCCTCGACCATGCCGTTGAAAGCAAGCTGATGAGCGAGGGCGCAGTAGACACCCGCGCAGTCCGGGCGCTGCTTGACATGAGCAAGATACATCTGGACGGCGACAACCTTATCGGCGCCGATGAGCAGATATCCGCGCTGAAAAAGGACAAGGCGTGGGCGTTCCCCACAAAGGAAACAAAGATCCCGAAGATAGACGGCGTGGTTCCTGCCGCGAACAACTCCGGGAACGAACAGAGCAGCGATATCGCAATGATAAACGGGCTGCTCGGATTATAAGGAGGATATATGGCAATCAACACTATTCAGTACGCGGCGCTGTTCCAGCAGAAGCTTGACGAGCAGATAACCGCGCTCTCCACTTCCGGCTGGATGGAAGCAAACGCCGGGCAGGTCAAGTACACCGGCGGCAAGGAGATAAAGGTACCCAGCATTTCTACAAGCGGTCTGGGTGATTACGACCGCGACAACGGCTTCGTGCAGGGCTCCGTGAACCTTACATACGAGACCCTCACCATGACCCAGGACAGAGGACGCACGTTCAGCCTTGACGCCATGGAGGTGGACGAGAGTGGCTTCCTCGCGAACGCGACCGCTGTTATGGGCGAATTCCAGCGCACTCAGGTCATTCCCGAGATCGACGCGTATCGTTATTCCAAGCTGTACGCCATCGCTAAGGCGGGCAACAGACTCAGCACCGACTACACTCCCGCTAAGGCTACCATGCTCGACGCGCTGCGTGCGGATATCGCAGCAATTCAGGACGAGATAGGCGAGGACGTCGGGCTTGTGATTTCCCTCAGCGGTAAGGCAGCGGCTATTCTCGATACCGTCAGCGATGTCAGCAAGTTCATTTCTGTGGCGGATTTCAAACAGGGCAGTATGAATTTCAAGGTAAAGACCCTGGACGAGGTACCTATCCGTAGAGTTCCGTCCGCAAGAATGAAGTCCGCTTACATCTTCAACGACGGTACGACCAGCGAGCAGACCCAGGGCGGCTTCAAGCCGGACACCAGCGCAGCCCAGATAAACTGGATAATCTGCGCTCAGACTGCGCCTATCGCGGTCAGCAAGACTGATAAAATGCGCATTTTCGCGCCGGACGTCAACCAGGCAAAGGACGCATGGAAGATAGATTACCGCAAGTTCCACGACCTGTGGTACACTAAGAACAAGCTCTCCACGCTGATGGTCAACGCTCAGCCGAAGGGCTAAGGAGGACATATGTACAAACTCATTCGCGAAAACGTGGTGAAGCTCACCAGCGACCCTGATAAGCGCGACAGGCTCATCGCCGACGGCTTCACGCTGGCGCCGGAAGCTCCGGGTGCGCCGGAAGCACCTGCGGCTCCCGTGGTCCCGGAAGCTCCGGCAGAACCGGAAGCACCCGCAGAGAATTCCGCTGACGAGAAGCCTGCAAAGGGAAAGGCGGCTGCAGATGGAAAGCGTACTGACAAGGCTTAAAGCGCTTTTGCCGGGAGCCGATGAAGCGCTGCTGGAATTCGTCGCAGAGGCGGCGGTGCGGCAGATACTCAACTACATCAACCACGACGAACTGCCGCAGGAGCTTGAAACTGCGGCAGTCCTCATTTCCCGGGCGTACTGGAGCGCAGGCGGCTTCGACGGGAGCGCCCAAATAGTCACGGCAGTGAAGCGCGGCGACGTTCAGACGAATTTCGGCGCGGAGAAAACCGCTGTGGACCTTTCCGGGAACGGCTTTTTCGGGTACCGGGCAATGCTCGACCCGTTCCGGAAGCTGAGGTGGTAGCATGTTCGGGAATGTTACAGCGGAACGCGCTGCGATAGAAAGCACCTACGACGCGGTGTGCAGCATTTCAAGGCCGTCCGTGAAGCCCGGGGACGGAATAGCGCAGACGGTTAGCGTCGTTATCGCCGATGGAGTACGGTGCGGTCTTTCCCGCGGGGGCGACAGCTCCGGACAGAATATGGCGAATATCGTTGCGGACAGCCGGGTGCTTTTCATCGCGCCGGAAACGGACATCAGAGCCGGGGACGCGGTGACGGTCACGCTTTACGGCAGGACGGAGCAGCTTGAAGCGGTGGGAATTCCGCTGCTTTACGCCACGCACCAGGAAGTCACCCTCACCAGAAAGGAGCACGCATGAGCGCAGACACAAGGCAGCTTGCAATGCTTGTACGGCAGCTGCAGAAAGCAGGCGCGGACATGAACGCGGTCCGTCGGGATATCGTCCAGAAAGAGGGGCAGAGCGTTGTCACCCGCGCGAAATTCATCTGCAAGAACGAGAAGATAGTCGATACCGGAAATCTCCGCAACAGCTTCCACGCTCAGCCTGCGACAGTCTCCGATGGGGCAGCTTCGGTGGTGGTCGCGAACAACGCGGACTATGCCAGTTATGTTGAATTCGGGCACCTCACCGGCGTAGGCAGGGGTATCCCCGCAACGCTTCGGAACAGGCGCAGAAGAGCAATGACGGCCGGGCATTACGTCCGGGGAAGATATATCCTTGCAAGAGCCGTGCACGGCGTCCTGCACACCCAGGAGAGCCGCATAATCAAGCGCTTACGGAGAATATACGAAAACAAATGAAGATATCGGACATTGCCCGGGATATCGGGCGCAAACTAAATGCTGCATTCCCGGGAAGCGTGATGTATGTCGATGATATCCCGGCTGGCGCTGAGGGAAATTTCCTGCTCGTCATTACCGAGATATCAGGCGGCGACGGGATAACTCCCCGCAGAAAACGCAGCGTTTCCTTTGACGTGGTGTATTTCAGCAAGCCCCGGGACGCGCTGGCTTTCGCCGACTGGGCGGAACTGATGGAAAACACGCTGCGCATGCTTTCCGGCGAGGGGCAGATATTCCACACGGCGGAGAGAAACGCAGTCCGGACGGATATGCAGTATCACTATATGTTCACGGTAAGCTCGGATTTCCTGGAATACACCCCGGGCGACCCGATGGAAACACTGGAGGAAAGCTATGGACAAAACTGAAAAGGCACAGCCGCAGCGCTTCTGCAGGGAGCAGCTCATCAGGAGCGGAATGTTCCCGCAGGACGTCGCCCGCGCCGTGCTGAAAGACAGGGAATACACCGTCGATGAAGCAACAAGGGCGGTTCAGAAGTACTATGAAAGAGAGGTCAGATAAATGGCACTTGGCGGAGGAACATTCACAGCGATGAACAAGACGCTCCCGGGCGCTTACATCAATTTCGTGAGCGCCGGGAATAACGTCACCCTGGGCGAGAGGGGCACCGCGGCGCTGGCGCTCCCGCTCAGCTGGGGCAAGGAGGGCGAATTCATCGTGATAGAGAGCGGTGAGTACACCGCAAAAGCGGCGCAGCTCCTGGGATACGAGCCGACGGAAGCGGCGCTGCGTTCCGTGACGGAATGCATGAAGCGCGCGAAGAAGCTGCTTCTCTGGCGCGCGGACAACGGAGGCGAAAAGGCTTCCGGCACGGTCGGGGGTATTACTGCTACAGCGGTCTGCGCGGGAACAAGGGGCAACGACATAAGCGTTGCGGTTTACGCGAACACCGACAGCACCTTTGACGTCGTGACTTACCTTGACGGGGTGGAATACGACCGCCAGACGGTCAGCGCGGTAGAGGGGCTTTCCGCGAACAGCTACGTTGCATTCAGCGGGGAGAGCGTTTCTGCAGCGGCTGCGGTGAAGCTTACGGGCGGCACGAACGGCACGGTCAGCGGCAAGAGCGTGACGGACTTCCTCGCTGCTGCGGAAAAGGAGACATTCAGCGTTATCGGCTGCACCAGTTCCGACAGCGACACCAAGGCGCTGTACGCTGCATTCACGAAGCGCCTGCGCGACGACGAGGGCAGGAAGATAGTCTGCGTGCTGGGCGACTACGCCGGGGACTACGAGGGCATAATTTCGGTCAAGAATGGTGTTATCCTGGAGAATGGAGCTACGCTCGACAAGTACGGCGCTGTATGCTGGGTCACTGGCGCTTCCGCGGCTGCGGAGGTCAACGAGAGCCTCACCAACACCGCATACGACGGCGCGGTCGGCGTGGACGTGAAGTACAGCAAGGGCGACTATGAAAAGGCGCTCAGGGCCGGCGAATTCGCGTTCTATGATGATGGCGGAGTTGCGAGGGTGCTTTCGGATATCAACACGCTGGTGACTTACACCGCGGTAAAGAACAGCGATTTTGCCGAGAACCGCTATATCCGCACGATAGACGGCTGGGCTAACGACGTCGCCGCTCTGTTCGCGAAAAGCTATCTCGGGCGCATAACCAACAGCGATACCGGGAGGGCGCTTTTCAAGTCGGATATAGTCGCGCTGGGCAGGCAGTACGAGGAGCTTGACGCTGTTTCAGACTTCTCCCCGGACGATATCACGGTAGTCCAGGGCAACGGCAAGCGCGACGTAAGGGTCGAGATGTCCCTCAAGCCCAATGGCAGCATGGAAAAGCTGTACATGACTGTACAGGTAAACTAAGGAGGCACGCATGAGCAAGCAGCTTAAAAGCTACGACACCATCAGCGGCAAGGAAGGCACCGCGTACGTCCGCATAGACGGCAGGAACGAGGAGCTTTTTTCCGCTAAGAGCATTGAAGCCAAGATAGAGCTGAAAAAGGGCGCGGTCAAGTGTATCGGCAGGCGCATGGAGGGCTCGAAGATCACCGGAATGAAAGGCAGCGGCACGATGAAGATCTATTACGGTTCCCCGCTGTTTTCCTCGATGGTCGGGGACTACAAGGACACCGGCAGGTCGCTGTATTTCGACCTGGTTGTCGAGAACGACGATCCCGCTTCCAGTGTGGGAAAGCAGACCGTTCTCCTGCGGGACTGCTGCCCCGACGGCATTACCCTCGCGAAGCTCGACGGCGACACCGACGACCCGCTGGAGGACGAGATCGGCTTCACTTTCGAGGATTACGAATACATCAACAAGTTCAATTAACGGAGGTCAACATGGGTAAGTTACAGGAATTCCTCACCGCAAACAAGGTAGAGAACGCAGTCACCACCGAGGTGGATATCAAGCCGTTTCCGTTCCCGTTCGTCGTAAAGACCATCACGGAAGCGGAAAACAAGGTAATACGTAAGTCCTGCCAGACAACAGAGTATAACAAAAAGACGCACCAGAAGGAGGTACAGACCGACAGCCAGGCGTACCTCACGAAGCTGGTGGTCGCGTGCACGGTCGACCCCTGCTTCAAGGACGCGGCGCTCCAGGAGGCTTACGGCGTCGTCGGCGCGGAAGCCCTCGTTGAGAAGCTGCTCACACCGGGTCAGTACGCGGCGCTGCTGCAGGCAGTCAACGACATCAACAGCTTCGACACCGATATGCAGGAGCTCGTAGACGAAGCAAAAAACTGATCGAGGACGGGGACGCCGAAAGCAACTACGCGCACTATGCGCTCCACAAGCTGCATATCCTCCCGGGGGAACTGCTGGAGCTTCCCACCCGGGAGCGGGCGTTCCTGTTCGCGAGTATCGATTTGCAGGTCAAGGCTGAGAAGCGGGAACGGGATAGGGCAAAAAAGAAATAAACTGCGTCAGTTTTGTTATTGACATTTGGCTCGATTTGTGATAGAATATATAAAATAATCTGTTATGGAGGGTCAATATGAAATACAGAAATAGCGCAATAGCCTTTGGTTTTTTTGCTTTCTGCGATCTTGTGGCGTTGTATATAAACCTTTCTTCTTTGCACCAGAATGGCGCCGCTGTGGGGCAGGCAATCGTTCTCGCTGCTTTTATCGGTCTTATAGTATTTAATATTGTTCGGCTGAAACAATCAGAAGCCGATACCGGAATGGTCGATAAGGCAACCGGGAAGAAAACCGTATTTACTCCTTCCGTAAGAACAAAGGGCGTGTGGGTCGACGATGTGAACAAGTTGTGGCAGCCCAGATTTACGCCTGTCAGAACGATCTATCATTTCAGCGACCTCAAATCATTTGAGATAATCAAGGACCGTTCCAGCACTTCAACTTACAATAGCAACAGAAGCAGTTTTGCGGGCACTGCCGCATATGGTTCCAGAAGAACGACCAGCACTCAGATTTCTTATCTTTCGCTGGAAATCAAGCTGGTGAACATGCAGCGGCTCCGGTGGGTCGTGAAACTCACAAATCCACATCAGGCTATGGCAGATGTTGAAGATACCGCCGAGCTGCTCCAATACATAAAGGATAATCAATAATCAAATGCCGTTCTGGAAACAGAGCGGCTTTTCTTATGCCGGAGGTGATAACACGGCAACTATAGCTTCAACAATAACTCTGCACGACAATATGACGGCTGTGCTAAACAGGCAGGCGAATGCTGCTAATACGCTGTTAAACCGCTTTAGTGCTCTCGATACCGCGACCGATAGTTTTGACCCATCGGCGCAGTGGGCCATGGCGAATGGCGCGCTCAGTGAAATGGCTGAGTATATGGGCAGGCTTGTGAGCCTTACGCAGGAAAACAATTCGCAGCTGAGCCGCATGAGCGATAACATAGAAAATATGGGGCAGCTAATGCAGCGTAGCACAGACCAGGCAGGAAGCCTGACGTCTGTTCTGAAACGTGCCGCAGCGGCATTCGGAGGTATCACCGCTGTCAAAAAAGTGTTTGACCTGTCTGACACCCTGACCTCCACTACCGCAAGACTTGATTTAATGAATGACGGCTTGCAGACTACCGCTCAGCTGTCACAGCAGATATTCCAGTCGGCGCAGAGGTCTCGCGGCAGTTATCAGACGACAGCTGACGCGG
>HF989394.1:0-6396 GCA_000432175.1 Eubacterium sp. CAG:786 | reverse complement strand
ATGGCGGGCGACGCCTTTGACAGTTCCGGGGAAATAGTTGCGTTCATGGAGCAGATAAACAAGCAGTTCACCATTGCCGGGACAGAAACGGCAGGAATTGAAGCTGCAATGCTTCAGATTACGCAGGCCATGGGTTCCGGCGTTCTCAGAGGTGAAGAATACAACTCAGTCCTTGAACAAGCGCCAAATATCATTCAGTCGATAGCGGATTATCTGGATGTCCCTAAAGGTAAGCTGAAGGATATGGCGGCAGACGGTAAGATCACTGCGGACATTGTAAAAAATGCTATATTCGCAGCTGCCGATGAAACTAATGCGAAATTCAATTCTATGCCGCAGACAATGGCACAGGGGTGGACATCATTCAAAAACCAGGCGCTCAGCTCTTTTCAGCCCGTCCTCCAGCAAATAAACGAACTGGTCAACAGCGAAAAATTTCAGACGATGACTCAGGTGTTGCTTGACTCGGTAGTTCTGATTTCAGGAGCGGCACTCAACGTTATGAACAGTCTGGCTGAAATCGGGTCCTACCTTTACAACAACTGGTCCGCTCTTGCCCCGGTGGTGTTGGCTATAGCAGCGGCGATCGCAATATATAACCTCGCTCTGGTTGCAAATAAAATATGCACAGCAGCCGCAAAGTGGGCGCAGGACGGTTACAATGTTTCTATGGCGCTTTGCCCTGCCCTTTGGGTCGCGGTTGCTGTGATGGCTCTTGTGGCTGCTGTAATGGCTTTTACCAACTATGTAAATCAGGCATATGGGCTTTCGCTTAGCTTTTCCGGAATGATCGGAGGAACCTTCATGGTTATTCTGGCAGCTTGCGGCAACGCAGTTATCATGATTTATAACTTTGTGGTGGAAAGTCTGCTCAATCTGTGGAACTGCTTTGCTAAATTCGCAAACTTTCTTGTGAACGTTTTTACTGACCCTATTGGATCGATAGTGAGACTGTTCGTAGGGCTGTTTGATACAATATTATCTGTTATCGAATCGGTTGCTGGTGCGATAGGTGGTTTGTTCGGGCAGGACTGGAGCAGCGGAATACAGGGTTTCAGAGACCAGATGAACTCCGCGGTGGAACAGCAATTCGGTAAGGGAACAATAGACTTGACCGTGGACGAAAAGCAGTGGTCGCTTGATTATATAGATTATAATCAAGCTTTTGATACCGGCTATACAATAGGCGACAGTATGTTTGGAAACGGCGATTTGTTTGATAGTTCTGCCGATTTTGGAACCGGAAGCCCCACCGGCACCTCGGACGACCCGATACACACCAGCGTAGACAACGACGTGAACATCGCGGACGAGGACCTGCAGCTGATGCGCGACGTCGCGGAAGCGCGGTACGTCCAGAATTTCGTGACGCTCACGCCGACTGTTCAGGTCAGCGGGAACACCATCAACGAAAAGGTAGACGTAAATACCGTCGTGGACGAGATAGAGAACCGTCTGACGAACGAGATAGCAGCGAGCGCGGAGGGTGCCTATGGATAACTACAGAATAGTGCTGTATCTCAGCGACATGACTATGGAACTTCCGGTGCTGCCGGATAAAATATCAGTCAAGCGCGCTCTGGACAGCTCCGAAAAAACAGTGCTGGAGCTCGGCAACGTGAATATCCTCAAGGGCGCGAAGCTGCGCCAGATATCGTTCAGCAGCCTTTTCCCCGCTGGCAGGATACCAGCCGTCAGCGTGCGGCAGAAGATACATGAGCCGCTCTGGTACGCCCGGAAACTCCGGGGAATGATGGAGAGCCGCAAGCCGCTGCGCTTCATTCTTCTCGGTCAGGATCTCGACATCAATACGCAGATGTCCGTCGAGAGTTTCGAGTATTCCGAGAGTTACGGCGCGGTCGGGGATATAGAATACAAACTCACGCTGAAAGAGTGGGTGGACTACTCCCCGCGTAAGGTCACGATAAGGCAGAACAAGGCCGTCACGGGCAGCAAGAAGCGCTCCGGACAGCCGAAAGCCGCTCCCGCGGATAAAGCGGTGCAGTACACCGTGAGATCCGGCGACAGTTTGTGGAGCATATGCCAGAAGAATTACGGCGACGGAAGCCTTTACGACAAGCTGTACCAGGCTAACAAATCAGCCATCGACAAGGCGAACGCAGGCAGGACCGTTTCCGCGCCGTCGTATCAGCCGGTAAGCTGGCGCAATCTGGAGTACGGTGGGGTCAGCGCGGGCAAGCCGGTGCCGAAATACACGATATACGTCGGCGAAGTGCTCACCCTGCCGCCAAAGGAGAAGCTATGACAGAAGTACTCTATCAGAACACCTCAGACGGCACGATACACGACATCACGTCGATAGTGTCCACCGCGAAGTGGAAAACAGTCCGGCGCGGCACTGCGGGGAGCTTCACGTTCACGGCGCTTCCCTCGGCTGTAAAATGGGAACACGGCGGCGTTATACGTGTGAAATCCGGGGGGCGCGGTATCTTCTACGGGTATGTGTTCAGGATATCCACCGCTGCCGACGGAATGACGGACATCACCGCATACGACCAGCTGCGGTATCTCAAGAACAAGAATACATATGTGTTCACGAACAAGAAGGCTTCCGCGATAATACGCGAGATATGCGAGGATTTCAAGCTGAAAACAGGGAGCATTCCGGATACCGGGTACGTTATTCCCTCTATGACCGAGGACGGCAGCGAGCTTTTCGACATCATGCTGAAAGCGCTGGACTACACCCTGGTGAACACAGGGCGCATGTTCTACCTCTGGGACGACTTCGGAGCGCTGAGCGTTTCTGAAGTCTCCGACGGGAAGCTCGACATAATGCTCGGCGACGGCAGCCTTGCAACGGATTACAGCTACGAAAGCAGCATCGACGGTGAGACCTGCGACCAGGTGAAACTCGTCCGGGACAATAAGGATACCGGCAAGCGCGATCTTTACCTATTCAAGGACAGCGCGAACATAGCGCGGTGGGGGCTGCTGCAGTACTTTGAAAAGGTAGACAAGGGCATGAATGCCGCGCAGATAACGCAGCACGGAGAGCAGCTGCTGAAGCTCCACAACAGACCTGAGCGCACATTCAGCGTGGACGGCATTTCCGACCTGCGGGTGCGCGCGGGGAAAATGATATTCGTGCAGATGAAGTCGCTGGGCGTGAACCAGTATTTTCTCATCGAGGAAGCGGAGCACGACCTCACCGGCGGAACGATGAAAATAAAGCTGAAGGCGGTGTGAAATGGTAAGCCAGATACAACAGATAATCCAGGGCGCTAATAATGCTTCGGCGCCCTGCACGTTTCTCTTCGGCACGGTGATATCCGCAGAACCACTGCAGGTCCAGGTGGACAACCGCTTTGTGATAGGCGCTGCGCAGCTGGTCCTGCTTAAGCGGCAGTCCGCGGGTGAATTCAACACGCACACCCACCGCGTGAAGATAGGCAGCGTTGAATACACCACCGAAAAGGAAAAGCAGGAATACTACGGGCTGAAAACCGGCGACAAGCTTGCGCTCCTGCGGGAACGCGGAGGACAGCGGTACCTTGTCCTGGGGGTGATAGAATGACGCCATACGCAGTGGAATTCGACAGCGAGACCGTGCAGGAACAGACCTCCCGCACATACCGCATAGATATCGCGGAAAACAGAATTTCGGGGAGCGCGGACGGGCTTTCTGCGATGGAGCAGGCGATCTTGCTGATACTCAGCACGGAGCGCTTCAGGTATGAGATATATTCCTGGGACTATGGGAACGAAGTCCGCGGCACGCTCGGAGAGGACTTCCAGCTTGCAATGAGCGAGGTGAAGCGGTTCATCACCGAAGCGCTGAGCCACGACGAGCGCATAACCGGTGTGGACAGCTTCGAATTCACGCGGGCCGGCAGGAATACGCTGAGCGTTTCGTTCACCGTCCGCACGATTTTCGGGGACCTGAAAGAACAGACAGAGGTGAGTGCATGACTTTTGAAGAAATACTTGAGCGCATGCTCGAAAACGTCCCGTCAGACGTGGACAAGCGCGAGGGCAGTATCATCTACGACGCGCTGGCTCCCTGCGCGGTGGAGCTCGCGAAGATGTACGCAGAACTGGAGCAGTACCGCGACGAATGCTTCGCGGACACTGCAAGCAGGGAGTTCCTGAAACGCCGTGCCGCAGAACGCGGAATGTTCCCGAAGCCCGCGACATGCGCGGTGCTTTCCGCTGAATTCAATGTAGATGTTCCGGTAGGGACGCGCTTCTCGCTGGAAGGTCTGAATTACGCAGTCACCGAAGAAAAAACTGTGACCTGCGAAGCTGCGGGGGAAGAAGGGAACAAGCACTTCGGGCAGGCGCTCCCCATTGATTTCGTCGAGGGGCTTGAAACCGCGAAGATAACCGCGCTGCTCATTCCCGGAGAGGACGAGGAGGGCACGGAGGAATTCCGCACGCGGTACCTCAACAGCCTGAACGAGCAGGCTTTCGGCGGGAATATCACGGATTACAAGCAGAAAGTGAACTCGCTTGACGGCGTAGGCGGCGTGAAAGTCTACCCGGTCTGGAACGGTGGCGGTACCGTGAAGCTGGTCATAATCGCGAGCGACTGGAGCGCCCCTGCCGCGGAGCTCATAGCAAGGGTGCAGTCCGAGATCGACCCCACGCAGGACGGTCAGGGGATAGGCATTGCGCCCATCGGGCATGTGGTCACGGTTACAGGCGCTCAGGCGGTCGGGGTAGATATTTCCGCGCAGATAACCTGGGAGGACGGCTGGAATTACGCAGCCGCGAAGAACGGGATAGAAGCAGCTGTGGATGAGGTGCTGCAGTCGCTGCGCAGGGGCTGGGCTGACAGTTCTGCTGTGATAGTCCGCGTGAGCCGTATCGAGCAGGCAATTCTCGGCTGCCCCGGCGTCGTCGATATCTCCGGGACTTCGCTGAACGGCTCTGCGGCTAATCTGGTGCTCAGCGCTGACGAGATACCGGTAAGGGGGAATATCAGTGAAACTGCTTGACCATCTGCCGGATATTCTCCGGGATATATATGAATTCCGCGGGATATGCAGCGCAGGCGACAATGAGCTTGAAGCGCTTAAAGACGCCCTTGCTGAAGTCGTCAACGATAATTTCGTCCGTACTCTCAGCGAAAACGGCTGTTCCCGCTGGGAGCGCATGCTGAAGCTCACCCCGAAAGCGACGGACACGCTGGACGACAGGCGCTTCCGTATACTCGCAGCGATAAACCAGGACACACCGTACACAATGCGCGGGCTGCATGTGCTGCTTTCCGCGCTGTGCGGTGCTGATGGGTATTCTGCGGAACTCGACCCCGGGAATTACACCATATCCGTAAAGCTTGCGCTTACTGCAAAGGAGCAGTTCAGCGAAGTTCAGAAGCTGCTCGCAAGGGTGCTTCCCGCGGACATTGCTTCTATGATCACGCTGAAATATAACCGGCATATGGATTTCACCGGGTACACGCACGGGGAACTGGCGGCATTCACGCATGACAGAATGAGAAACGAGGTGCTCACAACATGACTGAAACAACAACGCTCCACTTAAAGAAACCGGACGCTTCCGACTTCTACAACGTGGAGGATTTCAATAATAACGCAGATAAGGTGGACGAAGCAGTCGTGCAGCTGCAGACCGCTACCGAGGGGAAAGCGGATAAATCCTATGTGGACGAACAGCTGGAGGGCAAGGCAGACAAATCCGATATCCCGACCAAGCTTCCTGCGAATGGCGGTAACGCCGACACAGTAGACGGCAAGCACGCAAGCGAATTCCTGCAGAACCTTTCCGGATGGGCTTCCGGAAGCGTGAAAGACCTGCTTGTGTCTGCAAAAAGTGGCTTCGTGTTTATTCGGAACACCGTGACTGATATGCCTGCTGATAACTTCTACTGGTTCGGATATGTCCATGCTTCAAGCACGCACAGACAGCTTGTGGTGGGGAATATCTCGACTAATGCGATGTTCGCGATAAGCTACAACAGCGGCCTTGCAGAGGGCAAGCGCTGGACGTCGTGGAAGAACCTCGCAGACGGCGGCGACGCGCTGACCTTAAACGGCGTATCAGCCTATGAATATCAGCGGCGCATAAGGCACGGCATAAATATAGGCACCAATCCTGATGCAACTGATAATCAGGGTCTTTACTTTTTCGGAAAGGAAGGTACCACTCTCGCCACTGGTTCTATATCGAATGCGATTGCGACGAACGGCGACAGCGTGACGACGATAGACTCGCGGAACAACAAAGCTTCCGGCCAGGCAAGATACAAACTTGACATAAGAAGCAATGCCGATGGAAGCGGCTATGTTGCCGTTACAGCGCCTTCATCTTCCGGCAGGTCGGCGCTCAGGAATATTTCAAGCGGTTCCCCCGCGGCAACTACGGCTCTCTGCCCCGCTGGAGCGTGGTACGGGCAGTATGAATGAGGTG
>HF989393.1:4220-6734 GCA_000432175.1 Eubacterium sp. CAG:786 | reverse complement strand
CATTCGGGGCTTCCACCGGGGGCACCGAGGCGCTGGAAAAGGTCATTCGCGAGCTTCCCGCAGACTCGCCCGCGACGCTGGTGGTACAGCACATGCCCGCAGGCTTCACGAAGATGTATTCCGAAAGGCTCAACCGCAGCTGCAAGATGGAAGTCAAGGAAGCCGAGGACGGCGACAGGCTCCGCAGGGGGCTTGTGATAATCGGCGCGGGGGAGCATCATCTGAGACTCTGCCGCGACACGCTGGGGTACTATGTTTCTTCGCGGCCGGGGGAAAAGGTATCGGGGCACTGCCCGTCGGTGGACGTGCTATTCACCAGCGTCGCTGAAACTGCCGGGGGCAATTCCATAGGGGTCATTCTCACCGGAATGGGTCACGACGGCGCGGACGGACTGCTCAAAATGCGGCAGGCAGGCGCATTCACGATAGGGCAGGACAAGGAGACCTGCGTTGTCTACGGCATGCCCATGGAAGCCTACAAGATAGGCGCGGTGCAGGTCCAGGCGCCGCTTTATAAAATTGCAGGCGTCATTCAGGATCAGCTTATCTGAACAAGTGCTGATAATACTTGACAAACAAGATTTTACGTGTTATAATATAAATGTAGAAAGCTGAAGGTTCTACACATATTGCACAAACAAAATTGACCCCCGAGCGGCAACTCGGGGGCATTTTATGTTCACATATCTGCGAATGATGTCAATTGCAGAAATAAAAAATCATATCCCGTCTGAAAATCACAAATAACTTGACTTTTAAGCGGAATAGTAGTACAATAAAAGGTACACGGCAAACGCTGTGAAATAACATTGAACGGCAGGGCTTTTGTTTAGCTCTGCAAGGAAAGGAAGTTCAGTATGATAAAAGTAACACTGGCAAACGGCGAAACAAAGGAATTCGACTCTCAGCTGTCCGCATTCGACGCGGCACGCGAACTCGGCGAAGCAAAGACCGCATGCGCCGCAGAGATCGACGGCAAGGTATGCGACCTGCGCACTACACTCACCGACGGCTGCACCGTGAAGTTCCTCACATTCGAGGACGAGCAGGGTCAGAGAGCCTTCAACCACACCGCCTCACACGTTCTGGCACAGGCTGTGAAGCGCCTTTTCCCGGCAACAAAGCTTGCCATAGGTCCGGCTATCGAGAACGGCTTCTACTATGATTTCGACACCGAGGAGCCTTTCACCACCGATACCCTGACTAAGATCGAAGCAGAAATGAAGAAGATCGTCAAGGAGTCTATCCGTCTTGAACACTTCACTATGGCTCCCGACGAAGCTATAAAGTACCTCGAGGAACAGGGCGAACCTTACAAGGTCGAGCTCTGCAGGGAACACGCAGACAAGGGCGAGCCTATCTCCTTCTACAAGCAGGGTGATTTCACCGACCTGTGCGCAGGCCCCCACCTGATGTCCACCTCGCCGGTAAAGGCGTTCAAGCTTACTTCCGTCACCGGCGCTTACTGGCGCGGCAGCGAGAAGAACAAGATGCTCACCAGAATCTACGGCACCGCGTTCCCGTCCAAGGACGCCCTCAACGCCCACCTCGAAGCCCTCGAGGACGCAAAGCGCAGGGATCACAACAAGATAGGCAGAGAGCTTGAATACTTCACCACCGTTGACTACATCGGTCAGGGTCTGCCGATACTCCTGCCCAAGGGCGCCAAGGTCGTACAGATCATGCAGCGCTGGGTAGAGGACGTTGAAGCCAAGCACGGCTGCCAGCTCACCAAGACGCCGTATATGGCAAAGCGCGAGCTGTATAAGATCTCCGGCCACTGGGATCACTACCTCGACGGAATGTTCGTGCTCGGCGACCCGAACGATGAAACCAAGGAATGCTTCGCACTGCGCCCGATGACATGCCCGTTCCAGTATCAGGTATTTCTGAACAGACAGCGCAGCTACCGCGACCTGCCCATGCGCCTGACTGAGACCTCCACACTGTTCCGCAACGAGGACAGCGGTGAGATGCACGGTCTTATCAGAGTACGTCAGTTCACTATCTCCGAGGGACACTATATCCTCCGTCCCGAGCAGCTTGAGGACGAATTCAGGAACTGCCTTGAGCTCGCCAAGTACTGCCTCGACACCGTAGGACTTCTTGAGGACTGCACATTCCGCTTCTCGCAGTGGGATCCCGCAAACCCCAAGAACAAGTACGAGGGCACCGCAGAGCAGTGGGAGATCGCACAGGCTACCATGAAGACTATCCTGGACGACCTCGGCGTTAAGTACACCATCGGTATCGACGAGGCTGCCTTCTACGGACCGAAGCTGGATATCCAGTACAAGAACGTATTCGGCAAGGAAGACACCCTGGTAACTATCCAGATCGATATGCTGCTCGCACAGCGCTTCGGCATGGAATACGTCGATGTTGACGGCACAAAGAAGAACCCGTATATCATTCACCGCACCAGCCTTGGCTGCTATGAGAGAACCCTCGCATACCTGCTGGAGAAGTACGCCGGCGCACTGCCGCTGTGGCTGTGCCCCCAGGAGGGGCGTA
>HF989393.1:0-4215 GCA_000432175.1 Eubacterium sp. CAG:786 | reverse complement strand
TGTCCCCCGAGCAGGTGCGTATCCTGCCGATAACCGACCGCGCAAAGGACTACGCAGAGAACATCGCAAAGCGCTTCGACGATATGAACATGCGCGTGACTGTGGATAACCGCAACGAAAAGATCGGCTACAAGATACGTCAGGCTCAGCTTGAAAAGATACCGTACTTCTTCATTCTCGGCGATAAGGAAGTAGAGGACAACACCGTATCCCTGCGCTCCCGCAAGGACGGCGACCTCGGCGCTTCTCCGCTCGAGGACGTTATCGCAAAGATAGTCAAGGAAAACGTAGAAAAGGCAAGATAAAGGGCGCCTGTGAAAACCATATCCGGGCAGATCACTCGTATCACAGAGATCTGCCGCGGAGGTTTTTACAGTCAGCCCGAATTACAGAAAGGTAACGAAAACATGTCTAATCAGCAGCTTACCCCTGAGCAGATGAAGGTGTTCAACAAGGCTCTTGAAGAACGCATCACCGAGGCTAACAAGGACAAGACCAAGTGGAAGACAGTTCTCCCCGACCTTATGGCGGCAGATGTATTCGCTGTGGCGGCAGTGGGCGACAAGACCGACGCAAACGGCAACCGACTGCTCAACGTCATGATGATGCAGAACAAGGACGGTCAGCAGATGATACCGTTCTTCACATCTCCGGCGCGCATGTCCGTTCTGGCGAACGAGCAGCACAAGACCTTCAACTGCATGAAGATCAACACCACCAGGCTGTTCAACGCAATAAAGGGCAGGACTGCCGTGCTCAACCCCGGTTCCACCTGCGGCAGGCTGTTCACCCCGTTCGAGATGAACCTGCTCGTAATGGAGAACAAGGACCAGCTGGAAAGCAAGCCGGCTCCCGCTCCCACCCCCGCTCCCACCGACACACTGGTAGAGGAGTAATTCGGAATTCGGAATGCGGAATTTCGGTGTCCGCTTCGCGGACGAATTAAAAAACTTTGATATGAAACAACACAGGGCGAAAGATGATCTCTCGCCCTGTGTATTTTATTATAATCCTTTTGAAATAACGTCCGCGGAGCGGACAACAATAATTCCGAATTACGAATTAAGAATTCCGAATTGATTTTTACTTGTCCTCCAGTCCCTTGAGCGCCCTTGCCTCGTCGCGGCTTATGCGCACCTGACCGTCCTTGAGCAGCTTCACGTCTGCCTTGTTGACGGTGATGGGGGCGTCGGGGTTCTTGTCAAGCTGTACCTTGAGAATTCCCGTGAGGAGGTTGGTCTCGCAGACCCTGCCCTTGCCGTCGGCAGTTTCGACATACGCGCCGACCTTCGGAGTGGTGCGCAGGAATTCCTCGTAGCAGTTCTGCTCGTACTTCAGGCAGCACATAAGTCTGCCGCAGGTGCCGGAGATTTTAGTCGGGTTAAGGCTGAGGGACTGCTCCTTTGCCATCTTGATAGAAACCGGCTGGAACTCCCCCAGGAAGCTGGAGCAGCAGAACGGACGCCCGCAGATGCCAAGTCCGCCCAGCATCTTCGCCTCGTCGCGCACGCCTATCTGACGAAGCTCAATGCGCGTGCGGTAAACGGAAGCCAGGTCCTTTACCAGCTCGCGGAAATCCACCCTGCCATCGGAGGTGAAATAGAACAGTATCTTGCTGCCGTCAAAGGTGCAGTCAACGTCGATGGGCTTCATGTCGAGCTTGTGCTGCGCTATCTTATCGCCAAAGACCTGCATTATCTCCTTTTCCTGGCGGCGGCGCTCCTCAAGCTGCTTTATGTCTGCCTGGGTCGCCTTGCGTATAATGTCCTTCAGCGGGGAAACTATCGTGCTCTCCGGAACTTTTCTGTTGGTGAGCACTATCTCTCCGCACTCAACGCCCCGCGCGGTCTCGACTATCGCCTGGTCGCCCTGCTCAAACTGCACGCCGCCCGGCGCGAAATAATACACCTTGCCCACGTCCTTGAAGCGCACGCCGATTATCTCGGTGAGCGCGCCGGATTCTGCGGGCTTCTTCTCTCTGCGGGGGACGTCGCGGCGCTCCTGCCGGGGTGCGCGGTTTCCGTCGTTCTTCGGGGAATTTTCGCGGCGCTCCGGGCGCTTTTCCTCACGCTTGTTGTCGGGGTGGTTTGCGCGGTGTTCAGTCAGGTCGTCGGGAATGTTCACCGGCTGCGCTGGCTGTGTCTGCTTCACCGGAGCAGGCTTTGCGGGCTGTGCCGCGCTCTTTCCGTCGTGATTGGCGCGGTGCTCGGTCAGGTCGTCGGGAATATTCACCGGCTGCGTCTGCTTCGGCTGTGTATTTTCCTGCGCCGTCTTGTTCTTCGGCGCTATCTTTTCAGTGAAATAATTGTTATCCATTGTACTCCTATCTTTATAACAGCCTTGACGTGAGGTAAGCCGAACACAGCGCAAGATTTAGGTTTGCCGCTGCCGACTTCTGGTTTATCTCAAAAACTGCGGATATCATATCCGCAAGCCTGTTTTCGTCGAATATTGCCGCTATCTTCCTTGCTTCTTCCTTTCCGCAGGAATAAAGCCCGCCCCCGGCTCTTGCCGCGAGAGCGTCCCGCAGTATGCCGGCGAAATACTCCAGCATGCCCGCGTATTCCTTTCTGCCGGATTGCTCCCCCAAAGCCGCGCACAGCATGTACGCATTGCGGGAAGCCACTGCCGCAGCCGCGTGCCGGGCACTTTCCATCAGCTTCATCTCGACGGAAGCCGCGTCCTCTTCCGGCTCGTCGTCTGATTTCCTGCCGCTGCGCTTCTTTTCAGGCCTGGGGGCAAGTCCCAGGGCATCGACGCATTTGCCGATGTTCCCCGACATCATCTGGGAGTATTCCTCAGCCTGCGCCGGATCCGCGTGGAATTCTTCTTCAAGGCATCTGCGGCATTCCGCTGCGGTGCAGTCGGGAATGCGGTATTCCGTCACCCTGGAACGTATTGTCGTCAGCAGGCTGCTGGAATTCTCGCAGATGAAAATGTACTTTACCCAGTTTTCAGGCTCTTCGATATTTTTCAGCAGGGTGTTCTGCACCTGCGCCGACATTTCCTCGGCATTGCTGAAAACGTATATCTTCACGTCGCCGTCGTTGGGCTTTATCGCGGTGCCGTCCATGAATTCGCGGATATCTGTCAGTCCGTTTTTGGAAGTCAGCCCGTACTTGCCGCCTATCTCGCCCAGCACGTCGATAACGTCCGGGTGGGCGCCCGCGTTTATCCTTGAGCATGTGGGGCACTTCTCGCAGGGACGCGCGCCGCACATGAACAGCTTCGCGATGTATTTCGCGACGGTGTGCCGTCCGCTGCCGCGCTCTCCGGTGAGGAGTATCGCGTGGGGCATGCGGTTTTCTTCCGCGGTGTCGCTCAGCAGTTCTGCCAGCGCTTCTTTACCGTAAAGCTTCATTATACCTTTTCAAATCTCTCGATATTGGTGACGAAAATCGTCGCGCCGCCAACTGAGACCTCGACAGGGAAGCTGGTGTAATTGCTCAGCCCGTAGCTCGCGGAATTGGGCACGAACTGCTGACGCTTGTGGCTGTGCTTGCTGATTATATCAATGATCGTATCCACCTGATCGTCCTGCGAGCATATCATGAACGTGGTATTGCCAGCCATGAGGAACCCTCCGGTGGAAGCAAGCTTGGTCGCCTGAAATCCCCCCTGGGTGAGCGAGGACGAAACAGCGTGGCTGTCGTCGTTATTAACTATCGCGAATATCAGCTTCATATATAACTACCTCCTTGCGGAAAATACATATTATTATTATTTATTATACAGCATTTCTGCAAAAAATGCAATGATTTTTTGTCGTTGCTTCAAAATAAACGCGCCCGCGATACACATAATAACCAAAAACAAGGAGGAACACATGAAACATCACACTGACATGGCATGCGAAAGCGCGCGGCTGGTTTCCGGCGTGGGCGGCGCGAGGTGCGTCAGCCGTACCATCGGGGGAGTGCGGATAACCGATATACGCATTCCCGCGGGGACTGAAGCGGAATTCCCACCGGGGCGCTACATCACGCTTGAGGGCGACCCCTGCGGGAATGCCCTCCCCGCGCTGCTGCGGCGCGCCATAACGCAGCTTCTGCCCCCGGACGGGGGAATACTCGCGGCAGGGCTTGGCAACCCCGACATCACCCGCGACAGCCTGGGGGCGCTTTCCGTGCGGAGGCTCGTTCCGCAGAACGGCATGCGGTATTCCCTCGCGGCGATAGAGACCGACGTTGCCGCCCGCACCGGCATCGAAACCGT
>HF989392.1 GCA_000432175.1 Eubacterium sp. CAG:786 | reverse complement strand
TCGCCCACGATACGTCCGATAGCGAGAATAACGCCTGACATGATACCAGGGACTGCAGTGGGGAGAATTACCTTGAAAACGGTGCGCATTTTTCCGGCGCCAAGCCCGAAGCTTCCCTCGCGATAGCTGTCGGGGACTGCAATCAGCGCCTCCTCAGTGGTGCGGATGATCAGCGGGAGTATCATCATGGCGAGCGTTATCACGCCAGCGAGCATGGAAAATCCCCAGCCGAGCGAAATGTTGAACATCAGATAGCCGAACAGACCGAACACTATCGACGGAATACCTGAAAGCGTTTCTGTGGTGACACGTATCACCTTGACGAGCTTGTTGCCGCGCTTCGCGTATTCCACGAGGTAAACAGCCGCGAAAACGCCGATGGGCACTGCGATGACGAGCGTCATTGCTGTCATGATGAGGGTGTTTATCATCGCGGGCATCATGCTGACGTTCTCGGTGGTGTAGTTCCAGTCGAACTGTTCAGCGGTGAGGTGCGGCACGCCGTTTATAAGAATATACGCGATGATGAAAATGAGCATTCCCACGGAAAACAGAGCCGCCAGCATTACAAGTATCATGAGTATAAGTGAAAGCGGGCTTCTTGCGTACTGCTTCAGGCGTGCGCCGAGTGTAACGCGGTTGATGTACTTTGCGGGAACCGCGGAGGTGTTTTCGTTCTTCATAGCGGAATTTGCAGCGTCAGTCATCAGTCTTTCCTCCTTTTAAGTGCAGAGAAGCAGAGGTTGATTATAAATATGAACACGAACAGAACCACGCCGGTAGCAATGAGCGCTTCTCGGTGAAGTCCACCTGCATATCCCATTTCTATTACTATGTTGGAGGTCATCGTGCGGATACCGGAGGTGATGCTCTTGGGGAGTATCGTCTGATTGCCTGCTACAAGGATAACTGCCATGGTTTCACCGATGGCGCGGCCTACACCGAGGATAACTGCGGCAAGAATGCCGGATTTCGCGGCAGGCAGGGAAGCGAAGAATACGCTGCGTTCGTGCGTTGCGCCCAGCGCCAGCGCCCCCTCGTAATAACTGCGGGGGACTGCATTCAGCGAGGCTTCGGTGGTCTTGATGACTGTGGGGAGTATCATGATACCCAGCAGAATTCCCGCTGTGAGGAGCGATTTGCCAGAGCCGCCCACCAGGTCTTTCATTATCGGCACGATGACCACCAGTCCGAAAAAGCCGTAAACGATGGAGGGAATACCAGCCAGCAGGTTTATCGCGGGCTTCACGAAGCGGTAGAGCTTCTTAGGGCAGTAATGCGACATGAATACCGCGCAGAGAATTCCGATGGGCACGCCGATTATTATCGCGATACCAGTGACGAGTATCGAGCCGATTATCATCGGGAAGATACCGTAACTGCCGCTGGAGGGCTTCCATTTCGTGCCGAACAGGAAGTCCGTGAACCCTATCTCTGCCATAGCGGGAATGCCGTTCGCGAACAGGTAAACGCAGATGAGCACTACCGCAAGTATAGAAACACAGGCGCATATCAGGAACAGCGCATGCATGATGCTTTCTTTGACTTTTTGCATATTCACACCTCGTTGAATTTCCATTAAATAACTTTACAATTAAAATCTCATAAAAATGCGCTGCACTGCAGCCAGAAGCCGCTGCGCAGCGCAAAAGGGAAGGGAGAAACCTGATGAATTAGCCGAGTTCGCTCCAGTTGTTGATCTCGCCGGTGTAAATTTTCATGATCTCGTCGGAGGTGATGTTTGTGATGGGGTTCTCGAGGTTTACGATAACAGCGATGCCGTCGTCTGCGATCTTCATTTCAGTCAGACCTGCGTCGAGTTCTTCCTGCTTGAGTTCGCGTGAGGACATACCGATATCGCATGTGCCCTCAGTAGCGGAAGTGATACCAGCGCCGGAACCAGTCTGCTGGATATCGATGGAAACATCGGGGTTAAGAGCCTTGTAAGCCTCTGCGAGCTTCTCCATAACAGGACCTACGGAAGTGGAACCGTTGAGGGAAATGCCGCCTGTAGCGCCGCTTGCTGCATAGTCGCCGGAAGCGTCGATCGCGATGTAGCCGTTGTCAGCGATGATCTTCTGACCGTCGTTGGACTCGATGAACTTGATGAAGTCCTGAGCGGCTGCGTTCTCGTCGAGCTTTGCCTGCTGGTAACAGATGTTGAACGGTCTTGCAACTACATAGTCGCCGGATTTGATATCTGCAACGGAGCATTCAACGCCGTTTACGTCCAGAGCCTTTACTGTGTCGTTGAGAGAACCAAGGGAAATGTAGCCGATAGCGTCCACATTGCCAGCAACGCTCATCATAACGCCGTTGGTGGAGTTGGAGATCTCTGCGTCGCCGCGGGTCATATCCTCTTTTTCACCGGCTTCGTTCTTCTGTTCGATGCCCATGAGTTCAACGAAAGCGCCGCGTGTGCCTGAGCCGTCCTCGCGGGAAACTACGGTGATATCGGTGTCGAGCTTTGTCGCGGTGTTATCTGCAGAGCTGTCTGCGGAATTATCAGCCGCGCTGCTTGCTGTGGAAGAGGTTCCGGAAGTTGCGCTGTTGTCCGCTGTGCTGCTGTTATTGCCGCTGCAGCCTGCAAGTGCAGCTATTGTAAGAAGTGCTGCGGTGCTGAGTGAAAGTCTCTTTGTCATCTTCATAATTGTTGTTCTCCTTTAATGTCTGCGGTTCTTGCCGCCTGATATTCTGTACAAGTCCTTTCCTTGTTACAAGCTTATTATAGCAGGCGAATGTTAAATCCAAAAGCGCCGGTATGTTAAATCTTTGTAAATTGATTTTACATTTCGGTTCTTACATTATTAAAAAGAAAAGCGCAGCCTGAGCCGCGCCTGAAAAATCAATAGTTGTCCGGTTTCTGCTGAAACCAGGATTTCGGGTATCCGCAGACGGGGCACTGTTCCGGTGGTTTCTTGCCGAAATGCAGATGCCCGCAGTTGCGGCACTGCCACATTATCTCTTCTGTTTTCTCGAATACCTGCTGCATTTCGACGGTGTTTATCAGCTGCAGGAAGCGTTCCTCGTGCGCTTTTTCAACTGCGCCTACCAGTCGGAATTTCTTCGCAATTTCCGTGAAGCCTTCTTCCTCGGCTGTTCTGGCGAATTCCTCGTACATATCTGTCCACTCGAAATTTTCGCCAGAACGTGCGTTTTCAAGGTTCATAGCGGTGTTCGAGAGCGCTCCGAGCGTGCTGAACCAGATAAATGCATGCGCCTGCTCGTTGGCAGCAGTTTCACGGAATATCGCTGCTATCTGGTGAAATCCTTCGTTTTCGGCTGCCTTTGCGAAATAGTCGTATTTGCTGCGCGCCTGGGTTTCTCCCGCAAAAGCGGAACGCAGGTTGGCTTCGGTTCGTGTTCCTTTAAGTTCCATATCATGCTCCTTTCTTTTGATTAGTATTTCCCAAAGAAACAAAGTGATACACAGCCAGTATCAAAAAAGTGGAAAATGTTTATGTGTGATTTATACAATATATACAAAGAAAATTTAGCAAAATTGCTTGACAAAATTATGAAAAGGTGATAAAATACAAAATGTAAAAAGAAACAACCGATCGAAAGATCGGTAAAACGAACAAAAGAGGTAATTTATCATGAAGATTTCCAAGATCGTTCTTTCTGCTGCTATCGCTGCAACAATGGCTGTAGCTACTGCTTCCGTTGCATCTGCAACTGACGAGGTTACTACTGCTGAAGCTACCACCGCTGAAGCTGCTACTGTTGAGGTTGCTACCGCTGAAGTTGCAACTGCTGACGCTACCACAGCTGAGGTTGCTACCGCTGAGGACACCACTGCTGAGGTTATCGCTCCTGCTCCCTCTGAGGACAAGGGTTCTCCTGACACCGGTGTTGCTGGCGTTGCTGCTGCTGTAGGCGCTGCTGTCGTAGCTGGCGGTGTAATGCTGGTTGCTAAGAAGTCCAGAAAGTAATCAATCCATAACAAATAAAAATCCGCATTGGTTTTCCAGTGCGGATTTTTGTTTTAGCAACCTTGGAAATTTCGGGGCAGCTCTTTCACGAAATACAACAAAAAAGGCTCAGCAACGCTGTTTAAGCACTGCTGAGCCTTTTCTATGGCGGAGAGGAAGGGATTCGAACCCTTGTGGAGTTGCCCCCAAACGGTTTTCAAGACCGCCTCGTTATGACCGCTTCGATACCTCTCCAAAAAAAATGGAGCTGCTAATCGGAGTCGAACCGATGACCTCATCCTTACCAAGGATGTGCTCTACCAACTGAGCCATAGCAGCATCTCATTTTTTATTTCATCAGGTTTTTGAGTTTTTATTTCTTGTCCCTGACGACTATATTATTATAGCACAGGAAGTCTGATTTGTCAATAGTTTTTTCAAAAAAAATCGATTTTTTTTGAATTTTTTTCTCGGGTAGAGCAGATGGCTCTGCTATGCGGAATTCCCACTATAATAAATGCAGGTAAAGGATAAAAAATGCTATGAAATCAAAAACCTCCGCAATTTTTTGCGGAGGCTGAAATTATTCGCTTGCGGCGATGTCTTCAATTATCGCACGAATTTCATCGCGACCTTCACCGGTCTGGGCAGAAAATTCGATGATCGTGATATCCTCGGCGCA
>HF989391.1 GCA_000432175.1 Eubacterium sp. CAG:786 | reverse complement strand
CGTCTGTTGTGGGCTGGTCAGGCTCGTCGGTGGTCACTTCGCCAGTGTCGCCGGTATCCTCTGTAGTTTCCTCGCTGGATTCCTCGGTAGTAGGCTCCTCAGGATCCGGCTCGTCGGGATCGGGTGTATCAGGAACATCATATTCACCTCTGGTGACCTGATGTACCTCGTTATTCTGGTTAAAATGATCGCAGATAAGCGCTCCGTTCACGTGTCCCTTGTCAGTGGTGACTTCCGCATAAGGAGCAACCACAATACCGCCTGCAGGCGCACTGAGTTTTCCGGTGTAGTCGCCTAAATTCCATATAACATTCGCGCATGACTTCATGAATGAAGTGCCGTTGATATTTCCAAAATTGAAATAATCCTTATTGAAATTGGACGTATCGACGTTGATAACAACATTCACGCCCCCATTTTCAAGGAGTATCTTCTTGATATGCTCCTCAAAATTGCTGTTTCTTTCGATATCAGCTGCGTCCGCATTGATCACAAGAGTTTCACCTGCGCCTACAACACCGTTCTGAATTGCCTTGTAGGCATTATCCAGAGTAGCATTGAAGCCGGAAGTCTCAGAAACCGTGCCGGCGTCCTTCAGAAGTGAAGAACCCGTATTCGCGATCTGGTCGAGCGTATTCTGAATATTGAACTGCACCTCATCTTCACCAGGATTGCGGATAGTGAGGTTGGAAGTCTTGACGTTGAGCAGCTCATAATGTACGCCGTTTGCATTGAAACCGGCTCTGTTGCCGTTGTCGGTATCCTCGCGCTCGAAGCCGAAATTGAGAACGACCTCCACCTTAGCGTCAGCCGGAATATTAGCCATATCCAGGCGTGTGGTGGCGGTAGGCGCAGCACCGAGGTAAACGATATATGTACCGCTGCCGATGGTGCCAAGTCTTACGATGTTGCCATACTGGAGGTTGAACTCGTTGATGCTCTCAACTGCAGCGTTGCATTCCAGGTGGTTAGAGGAACATGACTTGGCATAAAGACCGAAATCCTTGACATTGTTCAGGGCACCATAGAATCCCTTAACAGAAGAAACGCTGTTAGAAGCGATATAAACGTTATCATATATCTCCTTGAAATCAGGAGAAGCACCCGTATAGTCAACATCGGACAAATTCAGATTGTTGAGATCACCAGGGGTCTCTTCAGCTGCTGACAGAACAGACGCAGCGTTAGAAGCAAGCAGAGTTGCAGCAAAAGCGACAACTGCCGCGGATTTTTTGCCCCGTCTGCGTTTCTTTTCGCTCATGTTCAATTACCTCCACATAATGCATAGCGGTATCTTTACCGGAATTTCAAAGGGTCATACCCGTAAAATGGTATAGCTATCCTATTTATAACATTATACAACTGGCGTGACATTTTGTCAAGAGTGCACAATTATTTTTGTACATTAATTTTACAATAAAAGTCATAACGAGAATAATTATTGGCTTTACTCTGCCATTCTCTGAATGTCTGTATATGCAGAAAGCATAGCGTTATCAGCAATTCACATAATTCTTTTTGCCATGATCTCGGGATTATAAGCGTGTTCGACAGCGGTCTGCGCTGTGATTTTACCATCGCGGTAAAGCTGAGTTATGCAGCTGTCCATCGTCTGCATCCCCTCTGATGACTGCAGTATCGTGTCTATCTGATGTGTTTTCTGGTCGCGGATAAGCGTGCGTACCGCGCTGTTCATCGTCATGATCTCGAACGCCGGTATAAGCCCGCCGTCCACTGACGGAAGCAGCTGCTGACACACGACAGCATTCAGCACCATTGACAGCTGAACCCGTATCTGATGCTGCTGATTTATCGGGAACACGTCTATAATACGGTCGATGGTATTTGCAGCGCCCAGGGTGTGGAGCGTTGAAAGCACCAACTGACCCGTTTCAGCGGCTGTCATTGCAACGCTTATCGTTTCGTGGTCTCTCATTTCACCGAGCAGAATAACGTCCGGTGACTGACGGAGAGCCGCGCGCAGTGCGTCGATGTAGCTGTCCGTATCAATGTTTATCTCACGCTGGCTGACAATGCATTTGTTGTGCCTGTGCAGGAATTCTATAGGATCCTCTATTGTAATTATATGCCCGTTTCTGGTATTGTTGATCCTGTCGATTATGCATGAAAGCGTGGTGGATTTGCCGCTGCTGGCAACGCCAGTTATAAGGACGATACCGCTCTTGCATTCGCTCAGCTGCATCACCTGCTCCGGAATTCCCAGCCGTACCGGGTCGGGGAGTTCAAACGGAACATATCTCAGCACAGCCGAAAATGAACTTCTCTGCTTGTAGATATTCGCGCGGAAGCGCCCCACCCCCGGCACGGAAAGCGAAAAATCCTTTTCCCGCTCCGGAATGTCATCATCGCTCACATCAAATTTAGCCAGCCGGAATATCTGAACCACCAGCGCCTTTGTGTCGTCCGGCGTCAGGGGAGCGTCCCCGAAACGGTACATTTTTCCCTGCGCCTTGTAACTAAGCACCGCGCCGGAAACTATAAAAATATCCGCAGCATGATCTGCTGCCGCCTTTGTCAGAATGTCAAGAATATCCATACTATCCCCTTTCACACCAGATCACTGCCGTCCCAGACTGCCGGGCTGCTCTCTTCCTGATCGGCCTCAGTGCCGCTCTGCCAGCGGAGTATTCTGTAACGCTCCCCTGCGGGACTGCTGAAAAACACCACGCTCACAGACAGCTGCTGCCTGTCGTTTATGACAACGGAATAATCCACCCTGACCCCCTCGGGAACCATTGCCGTAATTACACCGTCGATCTCCTGCGCGGCGTCAGTGAAGCTTTCCTCAAACGAAAAGCCCTCCGCAGCCTGCACTGCGGCCTCGTCAAGAATTGCAAGCGTCTTTTTGGCTTCCATATCAGCCGCGTAATATTCCCTTGTGAACTGCTCGCTCCTGCCGCTCACCCTGTCGTTGGAATAAACAGCCTGGAACCCAAGCACTGCAAGAATTGTCAGGCATATCACCGTAAAAATCAGCATTATGGAGATATAACCGATACCCACGGTGCTGCCAAGCCCCTGCTTTTTCTTATTCAACTGCAGCACCTCCCCCGGGGATATAAGCGCCGCATTCCAGCGAATACAGCGGCTCGTCGGAATTGTCGCTGAATGTGATCACAAGTTCTGAATAAATTCCTGCGCCGGTATCGTTTTCTGTTTCCGACAGACCGAGTGTGACCTCCTCGCCGTCGAGCACGATATTTGTTTCTCCGGTGAATTCACCAAGTTCCAGCCCCATAGCGAGTTTCACTGCATTCTGCACATCTCCGCTCACAGAATAAGCCTCCGCGATGGACTGCGCATACAGCGCCGCCTGTACTCTCCGCTGAGAACGGCGCTCCAGCCTGTCTGCCGAAGCGAACACCCTGATTATCACGCCTAGTGAAATAACGAAGAACAGCAGCGCGATAGTCATTTCCGCAAAAAGCAGATTATTGCTCTTTCTGTTCAGCATTTTCACCCTTTCCGCACCAGCGCCGAGGAAGTCTGTCCCCCCGCGCTCACCGTGATCTCATACAGACCGTCGTGTTCCGTTATATCCAGCATATCTATCGAGGAGATGCTGTCGCCGTCGTCTGCCGTTACCTCGTCGCCTGCCATGGCGTATTTTTCAAACAGCGAGCCGTCGCTGCACCAGATAACGCATACCATGCCATCGCTGGAAATGGCAGCGCCGCCGTTTTCCAGCAGCGTGACATCGTCCGCGGAACGAAGCTTGTTTGATACGTATTTTATAGAAGCTGCCGAGCCGAACGATTGCTGATAACCCGTCTTTATCCTGCCGTAGGTTTCAGCCGCCACCGCAATTGCAATGAGCATGCATACCGCGAAAAGCACGAACAGCAGCATGCTGCATATTGCCGAAGCGGTGTCGGCAAGCGTTCTGTCGCTGTGATATTTCATATCAGTTCTCCCTCCGGATAACCGTCACTGTAGGACGAACATTTGCCGCAAATCTCTCGTAATGCACAATGTACCGGCTTTCGTCGTAAACCACGCCGTAGCTCTCGGTCAGGTGTTCCAGGCTTTCGGGGTAGATGCCCTCAGCCGCATAGCAAAGCGTTATTCCGTTTTCTACAGACTGCCTTACCTGTTCCAGACGTTCCTCGCCGCCGGCGCGCGAAGCATTCCCCAGTGCGACGATAAGCCAGGCTATCATCGCCGCAAAAAGAACGCACCCCAGTACGGCAGGAACCGACCTGAAAAATGATCTTCTCATTTTCTCACCCCAGCACCGACATAATGTTCATCAGCGGTATCATCAGCATAAGCAGTATCGCGCCGATGAGGATACCCAGAATCACCACCATTACAGGCTCCACAACAGCCGTCAGATTCATCAGACTTCTCTGTGCTTCTTCGCTGTAAGTATCGCTGATGCGCTTCCATACTTCCTCAAAGCTGCCTGAAGAATACGCGAGCTTGAGCGACCTTGCATACAGCGGAGGGAGCAGTTTGCTGTTGATAACCGCGTCCGGAAAGCTTTCGCCGTCGATAACGCGCTTTTCGCAGTCGCCGTACCTTGCGTCAAGCTTCTTATCCCTGATGAAGCTGCGTATATTGGAACGCATCATCATATCCACCGGGGAAATTCCCGCGCTGACGTTTATGCTTATTGCCCTGGTGAGATCGCATAAAGAAAGCTTCTGCGCTATTTTTCTCGTCACCGGGAGAATATTTGCCAGCCGGCGAACCATTCCACCATTCTTTGAGAACTTGGAAGCAAGCGCGATGACTGCCGATATCACGATAAGCGCCAGCAGCACTATCATTATCGCCATGCCCGCGTTGTAGGCAAGCTCCACGGTACTCCTGACCGTGCCGCTGACCGAGCTGTCAAACTGCGAGAAAATATCCGCGAACATAGGAATTACCATTACCACCAGCACAATCATCACGACCGTCATCATCAGAAGCAGTACCATCGGGTGGAGCACAGCGGAGCGCAGCGCCCTGCGGATATCGTCCCTTTCGTCGTAATATTCACCCAGCCCCCTGAGCACTTCCTCCAGCTTACCGCTCATCTCGCCCACGGTTATCATATCCGCAGCATACGCCGGAAACCTCCCGGTGCTGCGTACAGCCTGAGAAAGCGGCTCGCCCTTTCCGACGGCTTCTGAGATCTCCATGCAGGCTGCCTTGAGCGGTCCGTCGGGAATGTCACCGCAGAGAAGCTCCAGTCCGTCAGCCGCGCCGATGCCGGAGCCGATCATCATCGAAAGCTGCTCGCAGATATATTCCACCTGAGCATAGTCCAGCTTTTTCACCCTCATTGTTTCGTCCTCCGGTTCAATAGTAGTACAGCGCAGAATAATTGCCGCTGTCCGAGATATAGTCCGCAATCTTTGCCTTGTCCGCAGAACCCGCGTAAAACGTTGCGTCAACGATGTTGTAGCCGTTCCTTGAAAGCAGGAGTTCCGGCGTTATCCAGCCTGTCTGTTCCGTCCAGACCTCGTTCCAGGCGTGGTAAATGCTTTCCTTTGCGTAGCCAACGACCAGCCGCGACGGAATTCCCTGTGAGCGCAGCATAGCCGCCATAAGTGAAGCGTAGTCGTAGCATATGCCGGTTTTCTTTTTCAGCACGCTGTCCGGGTCGGGGACGTAACCGCTTTTCACAGTGGAAGCAAGTTCACGGTCGTAGGAAACGTTGTCAGTCACCCAGCCGAAAATGGCAGCCGTCTTTTCGATAGTGCCGCTCCTGCCCGCGCACAGCTGCGCCGCCTTTTCCACGCATGCAGAATTCTGCGAGAATGCCACATACCGGTTCGGGTAAAGGAACGGCGAGGTTTCGCTCCTGATCTCCGCGGTAAATTCCTGCTCCAGCACCTTGGCATAGCGGTCGCCGTCCGTCTGCTCGTATATCTGTACCGTATAACTCCCGCTGCCGCACGAAAGCGGGTAATACTCCGTCACCCCTCCGGTGGGGACGTCGTGGTCATATGTACTTCCACCGCTGGTTATACGCAGCTTGACGCGCTTTCCCGTTTCGTTCCACCGCACTGAGATGTACCCGTCCGCAGAATTGCTGTAATCCACCCGCACCTTGTCGTTTTCCGCTGTGCTGGTCCCGGGTGAAAGCGGCACCCTGACCTCTGGAATGACAACGTTGACCGGCTCCGGGGCGTCGGTCTGCACCGTCGTGGCTGATGCGATGGTGCTCTCAGGGGCTGCCGTCGTTACCTCAGGTACTGGCTGTGTTGACTGCAGTACCTCTTCCTCCGAAGAATACTCCGAAGAAACACCGGAAGCGCCCTCGCCAGAAGCGTCAGCGCTCTCAGCGGTTTCAGCAGCTTGTGCAGTGACCTGCCGCGTTTCATCAGTCGCTTCCTCCGGCTCGCTGGAATGCTCCGTCGAAGCCGGCTGCATATCTGTCGTAGTAACGGGGACGGAGCTGTGCTCTGAAACGGTTTCAGTCTGCGACGCGCAGCCCGAAAGAAGCAGTGCGCCCAGCGCCACCGCAAGTATTTTCTTGTCCATAGCCCGTCCCCTTTCTAGGGCAATACCGCACAAAGATTGTGCGTGTAT
>HF989390.1 GCA_000432175.1 Eubacterium sp. CAG:786 | reverse complement strand
CGCCGAACATCTCCATCTCCGCGAGAATGCCTGCCGCCTGCGCCGGGTCGCCGGGCCGTACTGCGTATTCCTGCATATCCAGCGGGACGGGGGCTTCAAGGGTTATCTCGGCGAGCCTGCGGCTGAGTTCTGCGCTTTCCCTGCCGTTTTCAAGCTTGGCGCGCACGCCCTTTGTCACCTCGATATCCGCGAGGTTGTCGTAGATGTACTGCACCGTGTGGTACTTCTGGATAAGCCCCAGCGCGGTCTTTTCGCCCACCCCCGGCACCCCGGGAATGTTGTCGGAACTGTCCCCCATGAGGGTCTTTACCTCCAGCATTTCACGCGGGGTGACGCCGTAGACCTCCGCTATTTTCGCGGGGGTGTAGAGGATATCCTCCTTGTTGGTGGCGAGGCGCACAGTCACCTTGTCGGTTATCAGCTGGAAGCTGTCGCGGTCGCCGGTGGAAATGGTGCACGCGCCCCCCTGCCTTTCCGCCTCATGGGAAAGCGTGCCGATGATGTCGTCGGCTTCGTAGCCCTCTTTCTCGACGATGGTTACGCCCAGCGCTGCGAGGAGCTGCTTTATCACGGGCATCTGCGCGCGGAGCTCGTCGGGCATTCCGTGACGGGTGCCCTTGTAATCCGCGTACATCTTATGCCGGAATGTCGGCGCATGCAGGTCGAATGCCACCGCGACATGGTCGGGCTGTTCCTCCTTGAGCAGCTTGAGGTAGATGTTCATGAACCCGGTGAGCGCGTTGGTGGGCATTCCCTTTTTGTTGGTGAGCAGACGTATCCCGTAGAATGCGCGGTTCATTATGCTGTTGCCGTCTATTACAAGAAGCTTCATTTTTTCTCCTTACAGTTCTGTGCTAAAATCTGCATACAATCAGATAATGTCCCGCAAAGCCGCAGACGCGATGTCTGCGCCGTTGCCCCAAAAGGGCGACACGATGTCGCCCAACAGCGGGCAACAGGGGACACAATAATTCCGAATATAGTTTTGCGCAGCCCGTCACTTTTTCCATAAGCATTACGCTCCCAAGTGCGCAAAACTCCGAATTGAATTTATCACGTTTCTTTCGGCTTAATATTGTTCCCCGAAACGTCGTCCATCCTGATGTCCCTGAGCACGTTGGGGCTGAGCTTTTTGAGCATGAGCAGCGTGCAGAAGCCGGTGAATGCGCCCCCGATTATCGCGGAAGCCACAAGTATCGGCGTGTAGGCAAGCACGAAAAAGTTGTTGTAGATTATCACGGCTGTGAGCATCTGCCCGGCTATGTGAGCCAGCGCGCCGCCCACGCCGACAAGGGGCAGCCAGTTTTCGCGGTTCTTCTGCGGCAGCACTCGCCGTAGGAGCAGCATGGTGCCGAGGGCGCATATTCCGCCCATAACGCCGTAGAAGAGGTTCATGACCGCGCCGGTTATGAACGCCGCGACGAAGCAGCGCAGTATCACCACCACCATCGCTTCACCGCTGGACCACCTGCCGCCTATGTAAAGCATGAACATCGTCACGATGTTGCCGAGACCCACGCGCACGCCCGGCAGGGGGCATATCGGGGGCAGCCACGTTTCCACCGCGGAGAGTACCGCAGCGATGCATATGAACAACGCGCACATGGCTATCTTTCGTATTTTCTGCGTCACTGTACATGCTCCTTTCTGTTATCGTCGCGCGGAGCGGACATTATGTGCGATACCTGCTCCGCTATTATCATCAGGTCTGAGGGCGCCGGGGGCTTTTCCGGCTGCGGGGGGACTTCCCGCACGGGCACGGGGGCTTCTGCGGGCTTTGCGCGGGTGAGGGTGTAGTCGCTCTCAGTCAGCGACGCCGGGGAAATACCCAGCAGCCAGCCGCGTAAGTACCCCGCGCCGAAGCCGCACAGCGCAGCCGCTGCTGAAACCAGCATCAGCGCCCCGCAGGCGGCGAACAGA
>HF989389.1 GCA_000432175.1 Eubacterium sp. CAG:786 | reverse complement strand
CAAGAATTTCCTTACAGATTTATGTGACCTAATGGGCGGCGGTCTAACCTACAAGGACATCTCCGAAGGCAAATACAAAATTGCCTTTGAGCCGGTAGCCTATTTCCGCTACAATGGACAAAACCGGGCAATGAGCGCGACGGAGTGCGGTTTACTTAATAAATACATGAAGAATTATTTTGATGCGGGATGGAACAGCACAAATAATCTCCGCGCTTTGCTAGGACCTCTGACGCATTCTAATCTTCCTCGCTCTGCATTTCTGGAAAACAAAGACCTTGGTGTTCCTATTTATTCGCCTTCCAATAGCGATTACTACAATGGCAATTCTAATTACAACAGTGACACTTGCATAATTCGCTGCATGGGAATAGGTGTTCTTACAGGGGATACAGATGATGACGATGATATAGAAGGAACTTCCGTTGCTGAATATCATACTGACACAGATGTATATACTTCATTTAATGTAAGAAATATTGGTGAAACGCCATTTGTTGGTGAATCAACATTCAGTATCAGAAATAGTAGCAATCAACTTCCCAAAATCCGTGAAAGCCTTGATGAATCCTGTAAAGAGGTTTATAGAGTTGATTATTATCGTGATGGGCCTCCAATATATCATTATGGTTATACTTCTAACAGATTGGTAACCGGGTATTGCACCGAGGATAGTGAAGTCAAGGTTTTTGTTGATAACCCAGAATATGTCCCTGATGAAAATGGCCAATATCCTCGTGTTGCACCATATAAAAAACTCGGAACGTATAAAAATGGTCAGCTCATCAATATAGGCTCAGAATATAGCGGAAAAGTTTCGTACACAGTAAAAACCAAGGGTAGAAGCACAATCAAAACTGGAGTAATTGATGTTAATTGTCCGGCAGATGATGAAGCAATGAGCTGGTTTCAGTGGCGCACCCCGTCAAAAGAGCAGAGCGTTACCATAACCCTCAAATCAAACAACAGTAATTTGCTGTTAGTTGATGAAGAAGGAAATCTGTGTGAAACGCTGGTTATTGAAGCGGATATTTCAAAGGTCGAAGAAATAACTCCCCCTGATCCTAAAGTTTCAGATAAACGACCTTCGTGGCAGAAAGTCTATTCAATGTCGGCTGTTCAGGATAAGATATCAAAATATGTATCTGCTGATGACAGCACTGAGGAACTGAGCTGGTACACATGGACGTGCGCTGCGAATTGGTCACAGGATGAGGATACTGAAAACAGAAGCTATGTCATCATTACAGGCGGACCGTTGTATAACAACGATGATTACCCGTATGTTGGTTCAGTTTTTGAACGAGAAGAATTGACCATAACTAAATGGGGTGTAGATAACCGATATTTTGCTTCAGAAGGTTCCAAAAGATTATCAGGCGATTTTTATGCTGGAGCGGTGTATATATCAACTTCCAGTATTCATCTTGAGAAGAAAACGTTCTCGGTTTCGGCTTCAGCTGACGTTACAATTTCACCGTCTGATTATTGCAAAACTGCAATATATAGCGAGTCAAGTGGCAAATATACTATGAAATCCGGTTATGGAATACAGATAAGTGTGGATACCCATATTTCTGGAGATACACAGTATTGCACCGGAAGCCAGACAGCGAATGTGCTGTTCCCAGAATTCAACTACAATCGTCACAGCACGGCTCTTTATAATCGTTTGCTGGAAAAGGTCAACGGCAGCTTTGTTTTCAAGAAGAACAAATACTCGACCTACAATGACAGGGTTCACTTTACGCCGATATGGTTCCCGGACAAGAAAAACTACACCGTGTATGTTGAGGTGTTCGACGTCTGGTGCCCAGCCGGTCAGCTCTCGGTAAGGCTTACCGATCAGATTTACATCAAGGGCAATGTTTACGATGATTGGCACATTGCGCCGGTTAAGCCTTGATCTGCTTGAACATATACCTGCCTCACGGTGAGGCACCTAAAAACTAAATACCATAAGGCACAGTGTAATTTTATTATGCTGTGCCTTTTTGTATCAAGGGGAGTATGAACGCAAAACTTGACATTCATACAAACAGTGAATATAATAGGAGATAAGCAATGCTGACAGAACACAATGAAAAGCTAACCGGAATTGTCATAGATCATCACATCAATACCCAGGCGGCAGCCAAAGCGGAATTGCTGAGAATACGCGATAAACTTCGTGAATTTCAGCCGCAGCCGTTTGGCTATGTCCAGTCGATGAATCCAACGATGGAACTGGACGATTTGATGGAAGCAATGGACTGTCTGCGCAAAGGTGACTATATCATTGTGCTGCACAAGGTGGAAAACTTCTTTGCGATAAGCGATTTCAGCTGCTCTGCCATATATCTATCCGTAATATCACTGCTTGAAAGGGTGTGATTGATGATTAAGCAAGATCTAGCGAGCTATACAGATTTTGCAGAGGTGATCAACTCCTGGCTACGGGAAACTGATACCGTTGAAGCAAAATTGGATATGCTTGATTTTGCCGCCGAAATAATCAGAAACGAGTGGGTGGCTTTCTCACACGCAAAAGCGCTTCACAATGAAAGCGATAATCTGAAGCTGAATTGCCTGCCGATACAATGCTTTGATAAATCAGGAAACGCCATAGAATACCGCAGCAGGAAACGCATGGCGGAAATCTCTTTTTCCGAAACTCCTACAGCGGTGTCTGTCTGGAGCGCACAAAGATTCGTTAGAGCTATATCAGATGTAAGGGCTAATGGGTTTATTTATTCCGAAAGGTTTCATATAGACTATTTCCCTGAGATAGACGCAGCTTATGTCACCCAGGGAAATCACCACTGTGCTGCGGCGGTTTATCTCGCAACAGGCAAGGCATATGCTTCAATCATTTCGTTTCGCGATTTGTACCCTCATCTCACTACTGACGGCAAGAAATGGTACAACGCGCACACAAATGAGATGCTCAGTGCGGTGACAGACTGGAGATTTGCTGTTCTGTATTCTGTAAAACGGATACAATGGCAGCTTGAAAACGGAGATAGCAATGTACAGCTTAATTATGCATATGCTCCAAGCAATGACGAATATCTTTCTGATAGGACGCTCACTCTTGAACAGCTTGTCCGCTGCGTAAAGAACCACCGTGTGATCAATTCACTGTCGTTAAGGGCATTCGCAAAAACAGCAGATATATCATGGTATCAGGATTTTATGTTTGAACATTGCTGCTTTGCCCCACAAATTACGGAGAAAATCAAAAATGCAGTCGGTCTTGCAGGTTGGCGGATTAAGTTTTAGCATTTACCTTACACACATACCTGCCTCACGGTGAGGCACCTAAAAACTAAATAACATAAGGCACAGTGTAATTTATTATGCTGTGCCTTTTTGTATCTGAAGGAGGACTATTATGAATATAAAACACGGCATAACAGACACAGGCAAGCTGAAGACCATTGATATCGACAAGTACGAATCAATTCCGGATAAGCCTGGAAGGTGTCGTGCAGTCGGACAGGCAAGCAAGCAGGAGATATTCGACCAGCTGAAGGATCACCTTGAATATGTGGGAATGCTCCCTGATGAATACTTTCTGCTTTCGACGCAGCAGCCCGAAATCATTCCGGAAAACTGGCGGGATTTCACCTGCAATGTTTCATACGGCGGCAGCGAGGGTATCTACCTTGATATCTCCCTCAATACCGCAAGCGGATCCCAGAGTTTCATTACAGGCAAAACCCTCAGCGAAGATGTTGAGAGCTTCCTGAATATGTCAAGAGCAGCTGCCGAGTGTAACCTCATGCTCAACGGAAACGGAAGCGTTAAGGCTTTGCCGCGTGATATCGCAGAATATCTTGAATACATGAGCGAAATCGAGGACAAGGATTACTCAATCGAAGATACCGATGAAATGGAACGGTGAAAGGTGGTTCAAAAATGATAACCAAAGGGAATGTTTCGACATTCAGCTTTTATGTCAGGGCGTTTGATACCAAAAACAGCTACAGGAATTACGGGGAGCCTGCCACTCAGCTCTCGCTTGAACAGGCAAAAGAAGAGTTTGCCAAGCGCTGTGCTCAGAACCCTTTGAGTGTAAATACGATGCTTGGTGTGGAGTATTCTGCCAAGAACGCAGAACTCAATAAGCA
>HF989388.1:19002-27750 GCA_000432175.1 Eubacterium sp. CAG:786 | reverse complement strand
GTCAGCCGCAGGCAGCATATCCGGGTTACGGCTACGGTGGACAGTATGCGGCTTACGGCGCGTACCCCCCGCCCGCTCCCCCCGTCAATATCCAGAACGCGCAGCTGCACCAGTTCGACGCAATGGATCTTGGGATCCCCGCAGACCAGAAGGATAACCTCAAGCTGCTGATGGGCGTTCCGCTGGAGATCTCCGTCGAGATAGGCACGGCAAAGCGCAAGGTAAAGGATATCCTGGAGTTCCAGCAGGGCACGATCATCGAACTCGAGCGTCAGGCAGGCGCGCCTGTTGATGTTGTCGTCAACGGAAACCTCATCGCACGCGGCGACGTCGTGGTCATCGACGATAATTTCGCAGTCCGCATCACCGAGATAGTCAAGTCCAATTTCATGGACAGCCTCGGCAAGGAATGATCTGATATTACAACGAATAAAACTACAATAAACCAAGGAGATTTTTTGTAATGGATAAGAAGATTTTACTGGTAGACGACGCAGCTTTCATGAGAATGCTCATCAAGGATGCCCTGACCAAGAACGGCTACACCAATATCCTTGAAGCAGCCGACGGTCAGATCGCATGCGATGTGTATGCAGCAGAAAAGCCCGACCTTGTTATCATGGATATCACCATGCCTAACAAGACCGGTATCGAGGCGCTCAAGGACATCAAGGGCATGGACCCGATGGCAAAGGTAGTTATGTGCTCCGCTATGGGTCAGGAAGCAATGGTCGTTGAGGCTATCAAGCTGGGCGCGCTCGACTTTATCGTAAAGCCTTTCAAGCCCGACAGAATTTTACAGACCGTTAAGAAGGTCCTCGGCTGATCTCTGCGGATACATAGCAGAACCGGCTGCGCAGATGCAGGACGGTCATGTCAGCGGGGCTGGGCTTCGCGGAGCATTTTTCAGCCGTACTGTTCAAGCCGCCGGTTTGATGGTGCGGCTGTTTTAGTTGGCAGTATCACCCGGAAAATACAGGAGGTCAGGCAGTGGAATATTTTCAGATGATAATGGCGCTGCTGGGCGTCCTGGCGCTGGTTTTCCTGCTGTTCTGGGGAATGAAGAAGCTCAACAGGCGGGTGGTCCTCAGCGACAGCAAGAACATGAAGATACTTGAGCGCATTAATCTCGGTCCGGACAAGATGCTGCTCCTCGTCAGCGTATGCGGAAAATGCATGGTGCTGGGAGTCACCAACGGCAGGGTGGAGAAAGTCCACGAGCTGGAGGAAACGGAAGAGCAGCTCCTTGCGAAAAAGGACTACAACGGGGGCAACCCAACGTTCAGGGAAAGCTTCAAGACAGTATTCAGGGACATGATGAACAAAAAGTGATCGGAGGCGGCAGCGTGTTTAAACAGTATCAGCTGACGAAAGAGAATAAGCGGCTTTTGCTGAAATTTGCGGTATCGCTGCTGGCGACGGTGCTGCTGACAGTCATGCTGTGCACCCTGTCCGCATTCGCGGAGGGCGCGCAGGCTGCTGCAGAAGCTGCGCCTGCGGTAACGCAGCAGGCTTCCGCGGCGACTGGTGAAACCCCGACCGAAACGGACAAGCAGCCCGGGGATTACCTCGAAACCGACCCGACTTACGTTGACGAGGACGCAGGCTCCTCGGTGATACAGGAACTCATCGGCGTGGACGCTTCGCAGCCGCTGGAGATAATCATTCTGCTGACGCTCATCGCGCTGGCTCCGTCGCTGCTGATAATGATGACCTGCTTCACCAGGATAGTCATTGTCCTCGGCTTCCTCAGGACTGCGATGCAGACCCAGAGCGCGCCCCCTAACATGGTCGTGACGGGCATGGCGCTGTTCCTGACGCTGTTCATTATGGCGCCGGTGTTCTCGGAGATAAACGAGGTGGCTTACCAGCCCTACGTCAGCGAGGAACTCACCACGCAGGAGGCGCTTGAGGCAGCTTCCGTGCCGCTGAAGAAATTCATGCTCAAGCAGACCAGCAACGACGATCTGCAGTTTTTCCTCGACCTGTCAAAGACGGAGACCCCGGACGAGATAACCGAGGAATACCTCGAAAACGACCTCAGCCTGACGGTCATCGTGCCGTCGTTCATGATAAGCGAGCTAAAACGCGCGTTCCAGATGGGATTTCTGATATTCCTGCCATTTCTGGTGATAGACCTCGTTGTCGGCAGTACGCTCATGTCAATGGGTATGATGATGCTGCCCCCGGCGATGATATCAATGCCGTTCAAGATACTCGTTTTCGTGCTTGCCGACGGGTGGAACCTGCTGATAGGCTCCGTTGTCGCAAGCTACAACCTATAGCATACGAAGGGTGGTGTGACAAATGACGCAGGACGATATGATGGAAGTTTTCCTTGAGGCGATAATGCTTGCATTCAAGCTGGCTGTTCCTGTTCTCCTCATCGCGATGATAGTGGGTCTGGTGATAGCGATACTGCAGGCGGCAACGCAGGTGCATGAACAGACGCTTTCATTCGCGCCGAAAGCGGTGGCAGTCGGTCTGGCGCTGTTTATCCTCGCACCCTGGATGACCGCTGAATGCATCGACTTCGTGAACTTCATCTTCGAGAAGGTCGCAGCAGTGCCGATAACGTAAGGCGGCGCCATGTCAGAGATCTGGAGTATAATTCAGAATAATTTCGTTATCGTGATCATGGTGCTGGCAAGAGTCAGCGGCATATTCACGTTCAACCCTATCTTTTCCAGGAACGGCGTTCCCAATATGGTCAAGGCAGGGCTTTCGCTGATGATGGCGGTAGTTATCGCCACCGCGGGGAATTACGAATACACGCTGCCGACCGGGGTGCTTCCGTTTGCGATGGATATTGCAAAGGAACTTCTGGTGGGCTTCACGCTGGGATTTTTCGTGAACCTCATGCTGCAGATATTCACCTATGCCGGCGAGGTGTCGGATTTCCAGATAGGCTTTTCCATGTCGAAGAGCTACGACCCGACATTCGGCACCACCAGCCTTATCACGCAGTATTACAGCTGGTGGTTCATGCTGTATTTCTTCCTGGTGGGGGGACATCTGTCCTACATAAAGCTGTTCGCGGTGTCCTATGAAACGATACCGATAGGGTTCAGCGATTTCAACATCAACTTTGCGTACCTCATCGTGCAGTACTTTGAAACGGTGATAACGCTGGGGCTTAAACTCGCGATGCCTGTCATGGCAGCCGAACTCGTGACGGAATTCTGCATAGGCGTGCTGATGAAAGCGGTGCCGTCGATACACGTGTTCGTGCTGAATGTGCAGATAAAGATGATGGTCGGCTTCGTGGTGCTGGCTGCAAGCTGCTCCATGACTGCGGGCTTCATGCAGGATATAATGGACCTGCTCTTCACCAACCTCAACGGGCTGCTGGGGCAGATGGCCGCAACGACCTAGCCGCTGAAAGGGTGGGACTATGGCAGGAGAAGAAAAAACCGAAAAAGCCACCCCGAAAAAGCGCCGGGACCAGCGCAAGGAGGGCAACGTCCTCCAGAGCAAGGAGATAGTCACTGCGGCTTCCGTGCTGGGTATCTTCGCTTCAATGCGGCTGCTCATCGGGCTTATCACAAAGTCGCTGCTGGAGTATTCAGGCTCGGTGTTTGAGCACATCGGGCAGACCACGGTGAGCACTGATACGATAATGTCGATATTCGTGGACGTTATCACAGTTGTGGCGATATGCACGGGTCCGATATGCCTTATCGCGATATTCCTGGGGATAATCCCCACGGTGGCGCAGACCAGGGGACTTTTCACGATGAAAGCGCTCAAGCCGAAATTCTCGCGGCTGAACCCGCTTTCGGGCATAAAAAAGCTGTTCTCGCTGCAGTCCATCGTCAGCATACTCAAGGGACTTATCGAGGTCGTCATAATCAGCGTAGTTATCTACAATGAGATACGCGACAGAATGCCGAAGTTAATCGCGCTGATGAATGCCGGCGTCATGCAGGGCGTGACTTACGCGGCGCTGACGATATTCGACTTGGTGATGCTGATATGCATAATGCTGGTGTTCGTTGCGGCTGCGGATTTCCTGTTCCAGTGGTGGCAGTTTGAGAAGAAGCTCAAGATGTCCAAGCAGGAGGTCAAGGAAGAGTTCAAGCAGATGGAAGGCGACCCCCAGATAAAGGGCAAGATAAAGCAGCGGCAGCAGCAGATGGCGCAGATGCGCATGATGCAGGAAGTCCCGCAGGCGGACGTTATCGTCAGAAACCCTACGCACTTCGCAGTGGCGCTGAAATACGACCAGGATAAGAACAACGCGCCCCAGGTGGTGGCAAAAGGAAAAGACTACCTGGCGCTGAAAATAGTACAGATAGCCGAAGAAAACGGCGTAATGACCATAGAAAATCCCCCGCTGGCACGTTCGCTGTACAGCATGGTGGATATAGGCAGGGAAATCCCTGCGGAGCTTTATAACGCAGTCGCAGAGGTGCTGACGGTGGTCTACCGCGAGAAGCACAAGACGCTGCACGCGTGATTTTTCGACACTTTCAGTATAATTTCGATATAATATTACAGAAAGGAGATGGGCGGTATAGTACGTAAGATACTGAACAATTCGTTTGTTCTGTTCGTAATATTCATCGTTATCGCGATAATCATTCCGCTTCCCAGCTGGCTACTGGACTTCCTTATACTGCTGAATATCTCCCTCAGCCTTATTATCCTTGTCATGACCATGTTCATCAAGGAAGCGCTGGAGTTCTCAGTTTTCCCGACTGTTCTGCTGCTGACTACGGTACTGCGACTGTCACTGAACGTTTCCACCACCCGTGGAATTCTTTCCAGCGGCTACGCGGGCAACGTCATCGCGGCGTTCGGTAACTTCGTAATGGGGGGCGACGCGATAGTCGGCTTCCTGATATTCATAATCATCGTATTGGTTAACTTCATCGTCATCACCAAGGGCTCCGAGCGAGTATCCGAGGTAGCTGCGAGATTCACCCTGGACGCGATGCCCGGTAAACAGATGGCTATCGACGCCGACCTCAACGCCGGCATAATCAACGAGGAAGAAGCCAAAAGGCGCCGTAACAACATTCAGCGCGAGGCTGACTTCTACGGTTCCATGGACGGTGCCACGAAGTTCGTAAAGGGCGACGCGATAATGTCCATCGTCACCACGCTTGTCAACCTCATCGGCGGCGTCATCATCGGAATGGTGCGCGGCGGCGGTGATTTCAACACCATACTCAACACCTATTCGCTGGCGACGGTCGGCGACGGTCTGTGCTCGCAGATACCCGCGCTGCTTATCTCCGTTGCGACAGGTATGATAGTTACCCGCGCCGCAAGCGAGGACAGCCTTGTCAACGATATCAAGAGCCAGTTCACCGCGCAGCCTTTCGTGCTGATGATAGCCGGTATCGTCATGATAGTCATGATGGTTATTCCGGGCTTCCCGACGGTGGTCTGCCTTATTCTCGGCGTGCTGCTGATACTGGGCGCAGTCCTGCTCAACCGCAACAAGAAGAAAATGGCAGAGATGGAGCTCGCGCAGCGCAAAAAGGCAGAAGAAAAGGAAATGGAAAAGCTCCCTGCCGACAACGATTATTACCGCGACATCGACAACGTGTTCAAACTGCTGAACGTCGAGCCCATCGAGATGGAATTCGGCTACAGCCTGCTGCGGCTTGTCGATGAGAAATCCGGCGGTAACTTCATCGAGCGCGTGGTCATATTCCGAAAGCAGTTCGCGCTTGATATGGGTATGGTCATTCCCTCCGTGAGAATGACGGATAACCCGGAGATAAACCCGAACATGTACATCATCAAGATAAAGGGCGAGGAAGTTGCCCGGGGTGAGATACTTGTTGACCACTACCTCGCGCTGGACAGCGGCGACGTCACCCAGCAGATAGAGGGTATCGACACGGTGGAGCCTGCATTCGGGCTGCCCGCGAAGTGGATATCCGAGGACAAGAAGATAATGGCGGACGTGGCAGGCTACACGCTCATCGACCCGGTTTCCGTCATGATAACGCACTGGTCGGAGATAATGAAGCGCTATGCGTACGAGCTTCTTTCCCGCCAGGACGTAAACACCATGCTGGACAACATCAAAAAGACCAACCCCATCGTGGTGGACGACCTTATACCGAAAGTTATATCTGTCGGCTATCTGCAGAAAATTCTCGCGAACCTTCTCAAGGAAGGCATACCGATACGCGACCTGGAAACCATTCTGGAGACCATCGGCGACCACGCGAACGTCCTCAAGGACACCGACATCATCACGGAATATGTGCGGCAGTCGCTCAAGCGCACCATCACGCACCGCTTCTCCGAGGCGAATTCCCTGCGTGTGATCACGCTGGATACGCAGATAGAGGACATGATAGTGAGCTCCGTCAAGAAATCCGACCAGGGAAGCTACCTTGCGATGGCTCCCGACCTGATACAGCGGATTGTCGCGGCGTCCAACCAGGAGATAGACAAGATAAAGGACGTTATACCAACTGTAATAATCCTGACTTCTCCGGTGGTGAGAATTTACTACAAGAAGCTCACCGAGCAGTTCATTCCGAACATCACGGTGCTCTCCTACAGCGAGATAGACTCCACCGCGCAGATACAGGCGATAGGCAACATTTCGCTTGGCTCGCCCGCGCAGAGAACTGCTCCCATGGGACAGCCCGCGGCAGCGCACTGATCTGCGGTGCGCCCTGCCGACCCGCATAACTCAGACTGCACCCGGAAGGAGGGATAAGCATGGAAAGCAGCAATGCAGCGCTCCTGGAGGATTACGCCATGAGCCGCAGCGAGGCAGTCCGCAATGAGATAGTGCTGAAAAATCTCGGGCTGGTGCGTGCATGCGTTTTTTCCCTGCGGAATACCTTCATAAAGTACGGCGACGTTGACGACGTGGTCAACGAGGGCGTCATCGCCCTCATGGACGCGATAGAGAGTTTCGACCCCACAAAGGGCGCAAAGTTCGAAACCTACGCCTCGCTGAAAATACGCGGCGCGGTCATCGATTATGTCCGGAAACAGGATTGGGTGCCAAGACCTGTAAGAAAATTTGCCCGCGACCTTGACAAGGCGAACAGTATATTGTATAATCAATATAATAGGGCGCCGACAAACGGCGAACTTGCAGATTACCTCGGGATAAGCGAGGAAAAGCTGCTCAAGGGCATGGCAGACGCCTCCAATGCGGTCACGCTTTCCTTTGAGGAGCTTCTGTACGAGGATAATTTCGGGGATTCCGCTTCTGCGGACGACAGCACGGATTCACGGCTGCTGCGGCAGGAGCTGCGCGAGGTCACTGCGGGTGCGATAGCTTCCCTTAAGGAGAAGGAGCGCCAGGTGATCACGCTGTACTATTATAAGAGCATGAAGTATTCCGACATCGCGAAAGTCATCGGCGTGTCGGAATCCCGAGTGTGCCAGATAAACACAAAAGCGATGCTGGCGCTGAAAGCAGCGCTGGAGCCTTACATCAGGGGGAATTCCCCGGAGAAGGAGGAACAGGCTTGAACAGAGGATACTACTACGCCTGCAACGGCATGATAATGAACCAGCGCAAGCTGGACTGCATCGGCAACAATCTCACGAACGTTTCCACTGCCGGTTACAAGCGCGATACGATAATCACCAACAGGTTTCAGGAGCAGATGATACTCGTCAAGCACCGTGAGGAGCTTTCCGGTACGTTTGCGCAGACCTATGTGGATACTTCCTACACCGACCTCGGGCAGGGCACGTTTGAGTACACCGAGTCGCCGTTCGATGTTGCGATAAACGGCGACGTTTACTTCAACATTGCGGGCTACAACGGCGAGAATATGCTCACCAGAAACGGTCAGTGGGAGCTTGACGAAGAGGGCTACCTGTGCCTTTCCAATTCCGGCAGGATACTGGGCGAGAACGGCGAGATATACCTCGGCAACAAGGATTTCGTCATAGACAACGACGGCGCCATCTATCAGGACGGTGAACTCGTGGACAGGCTGCGCCTTTCCTACATCGACCCCGAGGGGAATGTTGACAAGTTCGGCGCGAATATGTTCACTTCCGTTCAGGCAGGCGATGTTCCCGAGGGGACGAGGTTTGAGATAATCCAGGGCGCGTATGAGCGCTCCAATATCGACGTCAACTATGAGATGACCATGATGATGAACGCGAACCGTATCTACGAGGCTTCAAGTTCGCTCGCGAAGCTGCTCGACAGCATGAACCAGAAGTCCAGTTCGATTTGCAAGATCTGAGGAGAATAAGCCATGAATATATCGTTCCACACCGGAAAAACAGCGATGATCGAGCAGGCAAAGGCTCTTAACGTATACGGCAACAACATCGCGAATGTGAATACATACGGCTACCAGACGATACGCCCGTCCTTCGCGGACTGCCTGTATTCCACCCAGCGCGCCACCGAAGAGGACTGGCAGACGGGTCACGGCGCATACGTCCAGAAAACCGACGTCATGTTCGACGAGAGCTCTTTCTATTACACCGAGCGCCCGCTGGATTACGCGCTGCCCAACGAGGGCTTCTTTGCCGTTGAGGACCGTTACGGCGACGTCAACTACACCCGCGACGGCGCGTTTGCCATGACGCAGGCTGACACCGGCGAGTGGTACCTGGTCTCCGGCAGCGGCGAATATGTGCTGGATTACGACAAGAACCGCATAGTGGTACCGTTCGACGCGGACGGCGCTGCACCTGACTATCAGGCGCTCAGCGACATGATAGGCGTGTTCAGGTTCGATAATGTATACGGTATCGAGGCAGCGGCGACCAACCGCTACACCGAAACCGCAA
>HF989388.1:16464-18997 GCA_000432175.1 Eubacterium sp. CAG:786 | reverse complement strand
CAACCGCTACACCGAAACCGCAAGGAGCGGCGCAGCGACTGCCGACACCACCGCTGAAAAGCTGCAGGGCGTTCTCATCACGTCAAACGTGAACCTCGCCGACCAGATGGTCAAGCTCATCGAGACCCAGCGCGCATACCAGCTCAGCTCAAGGGTAGTCACCACCTCTGACGAGTTTTCAAGGCTGGCAAATAATCTGCGGTGATATCCGTTAGGAGTAGGAAATGCTTAAGAATTACGATGAACTATCCCCCGTGGCAATAGACTGCCTGCGCGAGATAGGAAATATAGGTTCCGGCAGCGCGGCTTCTTCTCTCTCAGAGATGCTAGGAAAGCCGATAGAGATGAAGGTGCCGAACGTATGCGTGCTGGAATATCAGCAGATAATCGACACCATGGGCGGCCCCGAGAAAGTCATCACCGGCATTCTGGTGCGGCTGCAGGGCGATATCAAGGGCATGATGATGTTCCTGCTGGAGGACAGCTTTGCACAGGTGGTGCTCTCCACATTCATGAGCGCCGAGAATGTGCAGGTCACAAAGCTTGACGACATGCAGCTTTCTGTCATCACCGAGATGGGCAATATCATGGCGGGCAGCTACCTCCGTGCCCTTGGCACGCTGACTGGGCTGACTATCGACATGAGCATTCCGTCGATGACTGTGGACATGCTGGGCGCGATAATGAGCGTGCCGATAATCGAGTTTTCGCAGGTCGGCGACAAGGTGCTGTTCATCGACGACGGATTTGCGATAGACGGCGTGGACATCAAGTCCAACATCATTCTTATCCCGGAGATGGACTCCCTCGAAACGCTTATGAAGAAACTTGGTGTTATGTGATGGCAAATCTGACGATAGGCATTTCCGACCTGAAGGTGTGCAGACCTCCGGACGTGCTGGTCACATACGCGCTGGGTTCCTGCGTTGGCATATGCCTGCTTGACAGCGCGGCGGGCGTGGGTGGAATGTCGCACATAATGCTGCCTGACAGCACCCAGGCAACAAACGGCGCCGCGACCCCGATGAGGTTCGCAGACACCGCGATACCCATGCTGGTGAACGAAATGGTGAAGCTTGGCGCGAGCCGTTCCCGGCTGAAGGCGAAGATAGCCGGAGGCGCGGTGATGTTCGTAGCCACGAGCGACAGGTTCAATATCGGCGAGCGCAACATAGCCGCGGTGAAAGCGGCGCTCCGCAAGGAGGGCATTCCGATAATAGCCGAGGACACCGGGCTTAATTACGGAAGAACCGTGTTTTTCTACCCGGAAACCGGCATAATGGAAGTCCGCGCAGCCTCAAAGGGGAACAGACAGCTATAAAAAAGCCCGTGCATTGTTGCACGGGTCGTTTTCATATCTCGGGGAAATCCTCCATGGTGCGGATGAATATATCCGAGAACTGGCTCACGTCGCCCCGGGGAGCGGTGTTAACGTCGTAAATCCCCACCACGAAGAAGCCGGCGTTGTGTGCGGTTTCGGCGCAGTAAGCCGCGTCCTCCACCACCACGCATTCAGACGGCTCCGCGCCCAGGCGCCGGGCAGCCTGCAGGTAAATGTCGGGCTTGTCCTTGTGCGCGCCGGCTTCGGTGCAGTCCAGATAGAAGCGGAAGTAGCGGTCGATGTCGAATTTCTCGGTGAACGGCTGCGAGACCCAGCGGTCCGTGGCGCTGGCAATGCACATTTCGGCGCCCTGCTGCTTCAGGCGTTCAAGCACCGCGAGGGCGCCCGGCTTCGGCTGGATAATGTCGGCGTATTTCTGCTTCATTCCCATGCGTACCTGCTGCATCGCGGATTCGTTTCCGAGGTCCTGCGGGGTGAAGCTGCCGTACCACCAGCCCATGCTGTCTGCGATAGTCCCGTCGAGGTCGAATATGTAGAATTTTTTCATGTTTTCTCCGTCTGGCGTTATCCTACTTCTGTGGGAATGACGCCGTATTTTATTTTCATTCTGAGTATCCTCAGCACCGACTGGTCAAGGCGTTCCTGCGATATCTCCCCGGAATTCACCGCAGCCGCCAGCGCGGAGGCTGCATTCTCATAATCGGAGCTGCACAGCAGGTCTGCCCCCGCGAGGAATGCAGTCACTGCCGCCTTGTTTTCCCCGCAGTATTCCCCGACAGCCTGCATTGAGAGGTCGTCGGTCATTATCACGCCGTCGAAGCCGAGGCTGCGCACCAGCGCGTACATCTCCGGCGAAAGGGAACCGGGCAGGTCGGCGTTCACGCATTCCACGATGTTGTGGGAAACCATGACCACCGGCGCCCCCTGTTCCATGCCAGCGGTGAACGGCCTGAGGTCGAGTTTCTGCAGCTCGGACATGGGACGGCTGTCCAGCGAAATGCCGGTGTGGGTGTCGAGGTTGTTCCCGTAGCCGGGGAAGTGCTTCAGCGTGCAGATGAGGCTGTTGTCGCAGTACCCTGCGACTGCATTCCGCACCGCTTCGGTGACTTCATCGACATCGGTGCCGAAAGCGCGGTCGGCTATGTAGTCGCTGAGCGAACGCGGGAGGTCGCACACCGGCGCGAGGTTCAT
>HF989388.1:15027-16396 GCA_000432175.1 Eubacterium sp. CAG:786 | reverse complement strand
CGTCGGAATACACCCCCTGCGCTCCCCCGGAAGCCAGCACCTCCGACTGCGCGGAGAACTCCTCATCGCGGAACTGCGGGTACTTCGACGCGCGGACAACGTTGCCGCCCTCCTCATCGACAGCGAGCAGCAGCGGAATTCCGGACTGCTCCTGCAGCTGCGCGAGTTCCTGCGTGAGAGTTTCGGGGTCGCTGTCCCTGAAGTCGGCGCCGAACAGCGTGAAGCCACCGGGGTGGAATTCCGCGATGACCTCCTGTGCAGTTTCGAACCCGGGGTACCGCGCGAGGACTACCTGCCCTGCCTTTTCTTCCGTGGACATTCCCGCGAGGAGGGTTTCGGCGTAGTCGGGCTGTTCCTCTGTTTCCACCGTGACGGGCAACTCTGGCTCCACGGTGTCCGCGGTGGGGGGAGTGTCGTCGGTGTCTATCGTTCCGGGGAGCGGCTCCGTGGAGGTCGCGGTGGCGTTCGAATCTGTGGTGACGCGGCTCGGGATATTTCCCTGGGTGCTGGCGCAGCCGGTTAGCGCGAGCGCTGTCAGGGCTGCAAATAGCTTTCTTAGTTTCATATGTAATACTTCCTTATCTTGTGTCTGGCGCTGTCGTAAAGCATTTTGATTTATAATAAACGCTTTGCGTTTATTATATCACATTTCCCGACATAAATCAACATGTGAAAGTTTCTGGAATTGTGCCGAAAACTGTTGCACAATGCCGTCAAATGTGCTATAATAAAAGCAGTGCGTTTATTATAGCCAAATGCCCTGCACATACTTTCGCTGATGGCAAATTCGTGCATATCGGCAATGTACTGTAAAAAACACCCGTTTAGTACGGAATATATAAGGATTTGAAATGATAAAAGAAAATCAGAAACTGCTGAACCGCATAAACGTCCTTACGGACGCGGCTGCGGCTGTGCTTGCGGTGACTGCGGCTTATCTGCTGGTGTTCAACCTGCTCGATTTTGAGCGGAACTTTCCGCTCACGGATTACGTCAGGCTGGCGCTGATATTCATACCGATACAGCTGGTCACATATGCGTGCATGGGGCTTTACGGCTCGTTCCGCAGCAAGACTTTCGCGACGGAGTTCGGGCGGATATTCGCGGCGTTCCTGCTGGACGGAATGACGCTCATCGCGCTGCTGTACGTCGTCAGGATAATCGACTTTTCGCGCTGGGCGCTGGCGATATTCCTTGCGCTGGATTTCCTGATAGTCACGTTAAAGCGCTTCGTCCTGCGAAAGACCCTGCGAAAATTCCGCGAAAGCGGCTACAACAAGAAATACGTGCTGATAGTCGGCAGCGGTCAGGCAGCCACGGATTACCTGCACACCATAAGGGAACAGCGCTGGCTCGGCGAGGAGGGCGG
>HF989388.1:2227-14944 GCA_000432175.1 Eubacterium sp. CAG:786 | reverse complement strand
TGCAGAAAGTGCTTGAGGAGCGCAGCTACGACGAGGTGGTGTGCGCCCTTGGCAGCAGCGAGAGCGAGCAGCTTTCCGCAGCGGTGGAGGCGTGCGAGCTGACCGGTACGAAAATATCGGTGATACCGAGCATATATAAGTATATGTCGTCGTCGCCTGCCATCGACGTGGTGGGAAATATCCCCATGATGAATATAAGGCGCATTCCGCTGGACAATATAGGCAACGCGGCGCTCAAGCGCATGGTGGATATAGCAGGCTCGCTGGTGCTGCTGGTGCTTACTTCCCCGATAATGCTGGCGAGCATGCTGATAATCAGGATAACGATGGGTAAGCATGTGATATTCAGGCAGCAGCGCGTGGGTCTGAACAAGAAGATATTCACGATGTACAAGCTGCGCTCCATGCGCGACAGCGCCGAAAAGGACACCGCGTGGTCCACCGAAAACGACCCGCGCCGCACTAAGTTCGGCGCGTTCATACGCAAGTTCTCGATAGACGAGCTGCCGCAGCTGGTGAACGTCCTCAAAGGGGACATGAGCCTTGTGGGGCCGCGTCCTGAGATACCGTTCTATGTGAACGACTTCAAGGACAAGATACCCATGTACATGATAAAGCACCAGGTAAAGCCCGGAATGACGGGTCTGGCGCAGATAAACGGCTACCGCGGTGATACGTCGATAGAAAAGCGTATCGAGTTCGACGTGCAGTACATAGAAAACTGGAACTTCTTCCTTGATATCTCGATACTGCTGCGCACGGCGCTGAGCGGCTTCATGAACAAAGAAAAAATATCTGAGAAACAGAAAAAGAAAAAAACATACAGACCGGAGAAATACAACATGAACAAGAACAAAGCCAAAATCGACCTGATGGCGCTGATAATGTTCCTGCCGTCGATAATCGCTCTGGCAGTGATACCGGTTGTCCTCAGGATAACAACTGTCGTCACCGACCTAAAGCAGACCTATATGTACAACGGCGGCAGCGTCGTCACCGGCGACGAGGGCACGACCTATCAGCTCATCGATGTTTATTCCCAGGGCAAGGGGCTGCTGACTATGGTGCTTGCCATCGTCATGATATTCATGGCGCTGGTGTGCTGCCTTTCGCTGTTCAGGAGAATTGAAAAGCGCTCGCTGGTTTATGTCGGCTGCTCGTTCGTCATCGTCGTGATGTCGCTCATTTCTGCAGCCATGTCGGATTACACCCGGATTGCGTTCTTCGGTGAATACGACCGCGCCGAGGGCTTCTGGACCATCGCGTGCTATTTCGTGATGTTCCTGTTTTCGATGTACGCCTTCCGCACCTCGGGGAATTTCAGGTTCCTGATGTACGGGCTGTTCTTCTGCGTCGGCGTGAACTTCATTCTCGGCGTTACTCAGGTCACCGGGCATAATCTTCTGCAGCAGCAGTGGTTCATGAACCTCATCGCTGACAGCGACCTGCGCGGCGCTATTTCCGGAACTTCATTCTATACTGCACAGCAGCTGGCTAACGGCTCGCTGTATCACAGCAACTACATGGGCAGCTTCACGGGTCTTGTTGTGCCGCTGCTGACAGTCATGGCGATGTACGCTGAAACAAAGCTCCAGCGCGTTCTGTATATCGTTTTCCACGCTATGTCCATATCCCTGCTGGTGGGAAGCGCTGCGCGAAGCGGCGTTGTTGCAGTGGCAGCTGCGCTCATCGTCGGAATAATCGTGTTCGCACGCCAGATAGCAAAGCACTGGAAGCCCTGCGTTATCCTGGTCGCTTCCGCTGCGGTGGTGTTCGTCGGCGCGAACTTTGCGCTCGGCAACAAGCTGTTTGAGCGTATCCCGTCCCTGTTTGAGGACGCTGTGGGGCTGATCGTTCCCGCTGCAGAAGAGGACAGCGACCTGTTCTCCAAGCTCCCTCTGCGCGAGATATCCACACCCGCAGACGGCACGCTTGTCCTCACCGGTCAGAACGACACCATGACCGTAGGCTACGACAAGGAAACGTACAATTACACATTCACCGGCAGCGACGGCGAGCCGATAACTGATGTTCAGTCGTATATATTCAACGAGTACCCTGAACTGAAGATAGCGTACAAGCCGGCTGAAATGCGCGCAGCCATCAGCATGGGCGACCTCACTATGACCTACGCAGTGGACGAAAACGGCAATATGAGCTCTGTCAGCGGCGAAACGCTGAAGTATTCCTCCGACGGAATGTACGGACTGAAAACCGACGAGGGACTTGTCGTTGCCGACATAAACGGCAAAACGCTGTATATCGAGTACGACAGCGAATACAAGAACCTGGCGTTCACGGAATATAACGACGGCGACGAGTACGGCACAAACATCAGCGGAGTGCTCACCTACCTGTTCCCGGATACCGATTTCAGCGATGTTGCGCTGCGCACTGAGGCTTCCTCCGATACAAGCTCGATACGCGACGTTATCGCGATGTATTTCTATGGCAACAGCCGGAGTTCGCTGATGTTCGACCTTGTGAACGGCAAGAAGATCGAGATGATTGACTACCGCACCACCGACCCGATTATCCCCGAAAATGCAGAGCATATCGGCTTTGAGGGCAAGGAGAAGGTAGGTTCATCAAGAGGCTATATCTGGTCCAGAACGCTCCCGCTGCTGAAGAACTGCCTGATAAAGGGCTATGGCGCGGATACGTTCACATATGAGTTCCCGCAGAACGACGTTCTCGCGAAGTACTACGCATATTCCGACTACAACGAGGGCTTCTATATCACCGTTGACAAGCCGCATAACATGTACCTGCAGATGTTCTATTCCAACGGACTTATCGCGCTGGTGGCATTCCTTGGCATTGCGGTGTTCTATCTGGTGGATTGCTTCCGTCTGTATGCGCTGAGAAAGACCTACCGTCGCGAACAGATAATGGGTACCGCAGTAATGCTGGGTATCGTGGGCTATCTTGCCGCGGGAATATTCAACGACTCCGTGGTATCCGTGGCACCGATGTTCTGGGTGCTGCTGGGAACCGGCGCCGCGCTCAACACCATCAATCGCCGCATGGACAGAAACGTGCAGCTTGACGAGGAATACGCCCCCGTTGAAGAAGAACGCATGCCCACCCCAGAAGAGAACGAAAAGGACAGACAGGTGGCAAAGGCGGGCGAGATACTCGCAGCGGCAATGCGCGCGGAACTCGACAAGAAAGCAGAGGAAAAGGCTGACAGAACTATCACCCGCGACGACGTGAACTCCCTGCTGGAGAGCGTCCGCGCACTGAAATCTGAAGGTTCCACCGACGAGGAAAACACGGAAAAGACCCCGGAGGACAGCGATGATAACGGCTGATTTCCACACGCACACTGATTTTTCATCGGACAGCGAACAGCCGATGGAGGGCGCCCTGGAAGCGCTCATCAGCAAGGGAATAAAGACCGTGTGCTTCACGGAGCACATGGATATGGATTACCCCGGCGGCGAGTTCATTCTGGATACGGCGGCTTATCGGGCGCGCCTGCTGGAACTCCGCGAGAAGTTCCGGGGGCGTATCGGGGTGCTTTTCGGCGTGGAGCTGGGGCTTATGGATTACCTTGCGCCGCGGCTGAGGGAGTACGTTTCGGGGTGGGATTTCGATTTCATCATCGGTTCGTCGCACCTGGTGGACGGCGTTGACCCGTATTACCCCGAGTATTTCAGCAAACACGGCGACTATAACGGCATTCTGCGGTACTTTGAGAGCATTCTCGCGAATATACGCGCGTTCGATGATTTCGACGTTTACGGGCATCTGGATTACGTCGTGAGGTACAGTGGCGCGAAGAATTACCGCCCCGCTGATTTCGCGGAACTTCTCGATGAGATACTGAAAACGCTCATCTCCATGGGCAAGGGCGTCGAGCTGAATACCGCGGGGCTGAAATACGGGCTTGAGTTCGCTCACCCGCACCCGGAACTGCTGAAACGTTACCGCGAACTTGGCGGCGAGATAATCACGGTTGGTTCCGACGGGCATAAAGCGGAGCATTACGCGTGGGATTTCGACCGGGCAGGGGATATCCTCAGGAATGCGGGGTTCGGGTATTACACCGTGTTCAGAGGGCGTAAGCCGCAGTTCGTGAAAATATGAGTAAAACCGGGCAGTGCGCTGTCCGGTTTTCGACATTTGTCGATGATTTTTCTGAAATTGTTTGTTCAATGTTTACATACTTCTTTGTGCAGAATGTGTAAAAAAGCTGAAATTTCTTAAAGGTACTTGTATATTTGCAATAAATATGTTACAATGTATACAGACAAATCCTAACGGGTATGTCTTACTAATCAAGGTCGAATATACGGTAAAGGGAAATGGTATTAAAGGCACACTATAGTTCGTGTGAAAACAAGACCATTTAGTAGCGCCCACAGTTGCATTCCAGTGCATTCCAGCCGGGGAACCAGAGAAAATGGCATTAAAAAGCACATAATAGTTCGTGTGAAAACAAGACCATTTAAAGGTACCTATAGCCGTATTGCCTGTCGGGGCACCCGACCCGGCCCGACCTGAAAGGAATGATGAGTATGAAAGTAACAATCACCGCTAAGAAGCTCAGTATCAACCAGTCCTTTACGGACTATGCAACGCAGAAGCTCAGCGCAAAGCTTGACCGCTTCTTCCCTGAGGAAGCGGAGGCAAAGATAACACTTGAGGAGCGCAGAGAGCTTATCGTGCTGGAGCTGACGGTAAAATATAACGGTATCATCTACCGTGCAGAGCAGTCCGCTAAGGACAAGAACGACGCTCTCGACGTGACCGTTGACCGCGTTATCCGCCAGATAAGAAAGCAGAAGACAAAGGTCGAGAAGAACCTGCGCACCGGCGCGTTCGAGGGTCTTGCACCCGAGCCCGAGGAGAAGGAGTACGAAGTCATTCGCGAGAAGAAGTTCCACCTGCGCCCGATGTCCGTTGACGAGGCTATTCTGCAGATGAACCTGCTCGACCACACGTTCTTCATGTTCAAGAATGCCGAGACCGGCGACGTAAACGTTGTTTACAAGCGCGACGAGGGTAACTACGCAGTTCTCGTGCCCGAGGGCTGAGCGCGCGTACCGACACAGTAACATAGCAGCTTATTCGGCTCCGTCGGCGCCCCCCGACGGGGCTGAAATGCTGATTTAGGGAACCTGCACAAAAAACAAAAGAAAACTTTGTGCAAATCAACGCCCTTGTAATGTAAACGATTTACTGCTATAATGTAGATAGGGCAGTGAAAAGCCCGAAAATCGTAAAACAAGCCGGACAACGGCACAGAAAATATGGAGGAATACCAATGAACTACGGACATTTCGACGAACTCAACAAAGAGTATGTCATCACCCGCCCGGACACACCGTCCGCATGGGCAAACTACCTCGGCGACCCCGAGTACGGCGCTATCATTTCCAACAACGCAGGCGGTTACAGCTTCGTAAAGAGCGGCGCTAACGGACGCGTTATCCGCTACCGCTTCAACGGCGTTGCAAACGACACCCCTGGACGTTACGTTTACCTGCGCGATCAGGAGAGCGGTGAATACTGGTCTGCTTCCTGGGCGCCCGTATGCAAGCCCCTCGACGAGTTCAAGAGCGAGTGCCGTCACGGTACTGCATATACCATCATCACTTCCGAGTACAAGGGCGTCAAGTCCGAGGTGACTTACTACGTTCCTCAGGGCGCTACATACGAGGTATGGGCTGCCAAGGTAACAAACACCTCCGACAAGCCCAGAAAGCTTGCAGTTACCGGCTACTGCGAGTTCGTCAACGACCCGAACTACGAGCAGGATCAGGTAAACCTGCAGTACACACTGTTTATCACCCGCACCTATTTCAAGGGCAACTATATCCACCAGATGCAGAATGAGATCTACAACCCCAACAGCGGCCGCTTCCTGGGCCTTGCTGCTGCAAAGGTAGACGCTTACTGCGGCGACCGCGATTCCTTCGTAGGCTCCTACAGAAGCTATGCTAACCCCAAGGGCATCGAAGAGGGGCTCAAGGGCGACCTGAACTACAACACCAACTCCTGCGGCGCGCTTGAGAGCGACATCGTGCTCCAGCCCGGCGAGAGCAAGGAGCTGACATACGTACTGGGCGGTCAGAAGACCGAGGCTGAGATCACCGAGATCATCGCTAAGTACGAGAAGCCCGGCACCGTTGCCGCTGAGCTTGAGCAGCTCAAGAACTTCTGGCACAGCAAGCTGAACAACCTCCAGGTACACACCCCCGACGCAAACTTCAACAACATGGTCAACACCTGGAACGCATACAACTGCTTCATCACATTCATCTGGTCCAGAGCGGCTTCCTTCCAGTACTGCGGTCTGAGAAACGGCTTCGGCTACCGCGACACCGTTCAGGATATCCAGGGTATTATCCACCTCGCTCCTGAGATGGCAAAGAAGCAGATCGAGTTCATGCTCTCCGCACAGGTTACAAACGGCGCTGGTCTGCCCCTGGTAAAGTACGACCACAAGGCAGGTCAGGAGAACCACCCCGACGAGAACGACGAGAACTCCGTATACGCTAAGCAGACCGGTCACCCCAGCTACCGTGCAGACGACGCCCTGTGGCTGTTCCCGACCGTTTACAAGTACGTTTCTGAGAGCGGCGACAGCGCATTCCTCGACGAGGAGATACTCTACGCTAACGACGGCGAGAAGGGCACTGTTTACGACCACCTCAAGAGAGCCATCGACTTCTCCATGAACCACCTCGGCAACCACGGCATGCCCGCAGGTCTGCACGCAGACTGGAACGACTGCCTCCGTCTTGGCAAGCAGGGCGAGTCCACATTCGTTGCATTCCAGCTGGTATATGCAGTGAAGATACTGCGCACCTATGCAGTTGAGAAGAACGACGCCGAGTACGTTAAGTACCTCGACGAGATAAAGGCAAAGCTCGACACTATCCTTTCCGCTTGCTGGAACGAGGACAGATGGATCCGCGGCTACAAGGAGGACGGCACCGTTATCGGTCAGCGCACCGATCCCGAGGCTTCCATGTGGCTGAACCCGCAGAGCTGGTCCGTAATTTCCGGCTTTGCCACAAAGGAGCAGGGCGAGAAGGCTATGGACAGCGTTGAGCGCGAGCTTAACACTCCCTACGGCGCAATGGTAATGTATCCTCCCTATGTTAAGCACGGCTTCCCCGGAGCGCTCATGCAGTGCTTCAACAAGTGCACAAAGGAGAACGCAGGTATCTTCTCTCAGCCCCAGGGCTGGCTGATACTGGCTGAATCCAAGCTGGGTCACGGCAACCGCGCATACAAGTACTGGACAGAAGCAGCGCCCGCTACCTACAACGACAATGCAGAGCACAGAGTTCTGGAGCCGTACGTATACGGTCAGTTTGTTGAGGGCAAGGACAGCCCGTTCGCAGGCCGCGCACACGTTCATTGGCTGACTGGTACCGCTTCCACCGTAATGGTAGGCACAACAGAGGGTATCCTGGGTCTTAACCCCGAAACAAAGGGTATCGTTATCGACCCGTCCATTCCCTCCGAGTGGAAGGAATACACCATGGACAAGACCTTCCGCGGCAAGAAGCTGCACGTTACCGTCAAGAACCCGAACGGTTCCGAGCACGGCGTGAAGTCCGTTACAGTCAACGGCGAGAAGATCGAGGGCAAGCTGATCCTCGACTCTATCCTCAAGCCTGAGAACGATATCGTTATCGAGCTGTAAGTCACAATAAGAATAAAATCCCCCGTTCCGGTGAGCGGGGGATTTTTTATCTGATGATTTTTTGCATTGCGCTCAGCAGTTCAGAGAACTGCTTCTTTTCTGGCGCTGTCAGGCTGTTCATGAGGTCTATAAGTTTCAGCTCATTGTCTGAAATGCTGTTCACGGAGATGTTCTGTTTGACATCGGTCAGACCTGCGATATAATCAAGGCTCACATTGTAATATTTCGCTAGAGCGATGGCGCGTTCAAATGATATCTCGCTGCCGCCCTTTTCATAGACTGCATAGTACTGATATGGTGTGCCGAGGTATTCAGCGATTTCGCGCTGGGTCTTGTCGTTGTCTTCCCGGAGTTCTCTTATCCGTCGGTAGTATGCCATGATATATCATTCCTTTCTGTATAGAAAATCATAACATATTTCATTAGTATACCTTGACAAATCCAATATATTATATTATAATATTAGTGAAAACCAATCGTATTACATTGGTTAGTAATTTAGTGGAGGTTTGTAAATATGAAACTGAAAAAGATTTTGGCGGGGCTAATGGCGGCGGTGATTGCGGTGGGGTCTTTTATGGTATCAACTGCAAGTGCATACTGGAACCAAGACACTATAGATTCTATATGCAAGAAAACTAATGCGCCAGTGTGGAAAAATGGAGAAACAAAAACATTGACTTTGGTTGAACCGGATATTAAAAATACTGGTTGGTATTATTCGATCCCTGTTTCTTCAAACGGAACTGTAGAAGTAAATGCGACAACATTTGATCCTGCTTTTGTATGTATCGCTCTCGTCAATGCTGATATCTACACTGATAAGACATATGAGAATAGATATTTAAGTGACTCAGAAGGGGTTACTACAAATTCAACCTTCGGGAAAGCGTACGATTATGGTTGTGTGTTTGGCGAAAAAAATGGAAAAAAGGAGGTTATTCAATATGAGGTCAGAGTTTGCGGCGGACGTGATGGCGATGGGACAGACGCAGATAGCTATAGTGGAATGGTGTCGTTTGATGTAAAAAAGAATAATAATTACATGCTTGCAGTTTTCAGTGAAGGCGATAGCAAATTAGAAAATAGAAAAGTGACATTATCAGTCACATATCCAAGTTCATCTGATAAAAGTTCGAATGATATATCAGAGCTTTCTATAAACAAAATAACTAGCAAATCCTACACCGGCAAAGCAATAAAGCCGTCCATAACCATCAAGGACGGAAACAAGAAGCTTGTAAGCGGCACCGACTACACCGTGACCTACAAGAACAACACCAAGCCGGGCAAAGCGACTGTCACCATCACCGGCAAGGGGAATTACACCGGCACTAAGACCGTCACGTTCAACATAGTTCCGAAGAAGGTCAGGGTCAGCGCCAAGACTTCCGACACAGACGCGGTGCTCAGCTGGAAGAAATCCACAGGCGCGGCAGGGTATGAGATATATTATTCGGTAGGCGGCGGAAAGCTCAGAAAACTCACCACCGTGAAAGGCACAAAATACAGCGCTGCAATGACAGCGGCAGGCACATATAAATTCAAGGTGCGCCCGTATGTCCGCATAAACGGAAAGAAAGTATACGGACAGTGGTCTAATACGGTTTCCTGCAAATAAAAATAAAGGGCGTACCTGCGTGCGCCCTTTGAATTTTCTGTCACTTCTGCCTTGCGATAAAGAAAAGCCTTGGCTGAGGTAAAAAACTGATTTTAAAAGCCCGCTTCACGGGTAAAACTGTTTTTTTCGATAAGCTGAAAGGACCGCATCGCTGCGGTCCTTTGGTATTACTGTGCAAAATCCGACATGTCAACTTCCTCATTGAGCATATCGTCTGTTCCTTTCAGGGTAACGCGGTCGATGGTGTACCACGCCGACGTGGAATTGTGGTCGTCCACCTGGTCGAAAAGCTGTATCGTCGCGGTGCCGTCGTTGTTGCTCTTAATGCCGCTGTACTGCGGTGCGTAGCCAGTCTGCGCCTGGTAGTAGTTCAGCGCGATCTGCTGCAGTTCCTCGTCGGTGTAGAACCTGAACGTGTTATCGTCGCCCTCGCAGACATACACCAGCGTGTCCGTCTGTCCGTCGTCCGTTGTCAGCGTGAAGCTGTCCTCCGAAACATCGGACAGTGCAAATACGGAATTGTTGTCCGCTGCCCCCATGTGGAATGTCACAGTCCCGTCGTCGGCAGGCTGTTCCACCTGGAAGCCCACTCCTATGCCGTTTTCGAACGACAGCAGCTGCCCGCTGTTGTCCTCGTGGAAGAAGAAATAGCTGTCCTCGCCACGCCATACGCCGGGCTTGAATACCGTTTTGGCGCTGCCGGGAACTATCACGGGTTCGTCCGTCTGTTCTGCGGTGACGGGCTGTTCCTCTTCGGTGGGGAGTTCGCTGGTCGCTGCTGCGGGGTCTGTTTCCGTCTGGGAACTTGTGGCTTCTGCGGTGGAAGTCACGCTGCTGTTTTCTGTATTTCCGTTCTGGCAGCCGGTGCAGAGGAGTACCGCTGCAAGTATCATCGCTGTTCTTTTCTTCATAATGCTTCCTTTCCAGTGTTCTTACATATTTTCAATAGTTTACGCTATCAGTGTGTATACGAAGTGATAACATTGTGAAAGAATGATGGCAGAAATTACAGTGCTTCTATAGAATTCGACCACGCGCCGCAAATGTACTTATCCCCGGATTTTTTACGCGCGCATATACGGAACGTTCCCTCTTCACCGTCGGCAAGGGTGTAGCTTAAAATATCACCGTCAAGCGTTCTGAATTCAGCAAATTCGCCGTCGGTGAGGCGCTCAAGCGCGTAATTATCCGCGCCGAGTATCTTGCGCCATGAGAGTATCTTTCCCGCGTCGGTGGTCCTGAATGCGAGGGTGGTGCTGCCGGGTACGATGTTGAATTTAACGGTGATCTTCCCCTTGTAAGCGCCCTTGCCCTTGATAACGACAGAAGCGGTGCCGATTTTGGCGTTATTCCTGTAGGCGAGGGTGTAGTCCCTGTCCCTGACGAGCTTTCTGTAGCCGTCGCGGATAACGGGCAGGGGAGCGATCGCCTTGCCGGTGTATACCTGGTCGCCCGGCGCCTCAATGGAAAGCTTGCTGATATTGCCCTTTCCGGCGCGCAGAAGCGTCACCGGTGATCTGTTTCCGCTGATGAGCTTTCCGTTTGCGGTGATGGCGTAGGTCATGGTGATTTTCTTGGAAGCCAGCGCCTTTGCCGCAGTCTTGTCAGAGAATGTATACGTCAGCGTGATGCCGCCGTGCTGCGTGAGTTTTCCCTTTATCGAAACCTTGTCGATGAAGTCCTTTCCGCCGTTATCCGCAGTGGAAGTGAACCCGGTGCCTCCGTTGAACACCGTATTGACGGTATAGCTGCCGAATTTCAGTTTCAGGGACATCTCAGCGCCCCTGGTGCTACTGTACTTGTAGTAGTTTTCGGTGGGCACGGTCACGCTGAGGGAATTGCTACCGCGCTCAGCAGTGAGGGGAGCGTCACCCCAGGACGCATTCACCTTGTATTCTGATCTGAGGCCTGCGGGCTTCACGGCATTGCGGTAGACGTCCTCGAAGGTGACTTTCACCTCCGGCGATTTTGTCACTCCCTGCAGGAAAGACGTCACCATCTCGTCGCCCGCGTCGAATTCCCACCGGAAGCCGTAGGTCCTGCCCGGGGCGCTGCCGTAAAGCGCGGAATACCCCGCGAAATCTGAGAGCGTGGTGAACGAAACGACGTCGTTGCCTTTAAGCCCGACATAGACATTCTGACCGCCGTTGTAGCCTTTAAGGGCAGGCGCGTCGGATTTTTTCATGAGGTCTGCGGCAAGGAATATATTCGCCTTTCCGTCGCCGCTGAATACATTCACGCGGAAGCCGTCCTTCTGGTTGACGAAGGTGGTGTACTGCTTTTTAGTCAGCCCGTACACCTGCAGGATATAAAGCCCCGCGTCGAATTCCCCGGTGACTGAGATACCCTTTGAAGCCGCAGCCGCGGGAATGCTGCCGCACAGCAGCGCAGTCAGCATTACTGCCGCAGCGAGTATCGATGAGATGATGCGTTTGATTTTCATGGTGATACCTCTACTTTTAGCAGGAATATGCATTTTTCTATCTGTCTGTGATAATTATAGCATATATTTGCCGGGAAATGGTATGCAGATCTGCATTATCTCAGTTTATCTGCCGGTAATAAACGCAGTTGCCGTATTTATAGATGCACTGCAGCCGTCCGTCGGCTGTCGCGTGATACACCGGACCGAATTTAAACGGGTCAATATCCCTATAATCGGCGTATTCCAGTATTTCAGCCTGGGTCTTGCGGTCGGAGTTATACATGGGCTGCCACCACCTGGCATAGTAGTATTCGTCGTCGGTATACCGGAAAAGCAGATACTTGTCGTCGAGAATGTAGAGGTCGTGGTTTCGGTTATCGGGAGTCCGGAACTTATCCGCGACCGGCGCGTTGGTGATTATCGTGCACTCATCGCTGACTGTATTCACCGGCAGCGAGTTGTATTCAATTTCTATCGTATTGACTGTGGCGTGCCGGATAGGCTCGGGTTCGGCTTTGACGTTGAACCTCCAGGAATCAACTATCCGCAGCTCGATTTTGTCAGAGGAAATGCCGTCAAATTCCTCCTTAGCGAAGCGTACGTCTATGTAGAACCTGCTGTTGTCGTGCTCATACAGAAGCATATCCGTTATCACGGCGTTATCCGGTGCGGACTGGCTCAGCCTGGCTGCTAATACGATGCATATAAGAAGAGCGATACCTGTTATTGTGAAAAGGCTTTTTTTCATCGTGTTCTCTCCTGCTGTCTTTTGGAAATCAAGAGGTGCTGTGTCATTAATTATACCACTATATTAAGGGAAAATCAATATTCTGCCCATGTTTTCAGCGTCGGAAATGAAAGGAATGTACGCGGCAGTATTTTTGTCGGAAAATCGGACGGTTGATTTTCCACCTTGTATTTCCACCTTGTATATGATATAATAAATCAAAATGCCGTGCACATACGTTCACCTCCGGTGAACTCCGTGCATATCGGCAAATTATA
>HF989388.1:0-2133 GCA_000432175.1 Eubacterium sp. CAG:786 | reverse complement strand
CCGTGCATATCGGCAAATTATAAAATGAACCGGAATTGAACCGGAATTCAGGAGGCGAACCAATGGCAAAGCATGAGTTCGGAATAATGCAGGCTGCACCGCAAAAGGGTGAGCGATATGATGAATACGAGCCGCAAAAATATAACTGCATATCTGTCGATGACGAGTTCATAGAAATTATTCTTTCAGACCTTGACGACATTGATTTCTGCTGGCATTCGCCTGATGTGCGCGAAAAAGGTCTTGCGTATTGCGGTATTACGCTTATTCCACCGTCATCGCTGCCAGAGTTCATCTCGGTTATCAGGAACCGTCCGGAATTATCAGAACTGACAAGGCTTATGCAAAAGGCGGAATGTGAAAACAAATGGGTAATTCATTTCGGGTTATGAAAATCGCAGCGACCGTAATTGGGGGAGGGGTAAAGCATGTATAAAGAATTGGTTTCGGAATTGACGAGGGAAAACAGGTGGGTAAAAATTCAGCCGCCTTGTTCTGAAAACGCCATAAACAACGCTGAAAAGGAGGTAGGGTATGCATTCCCCGGGGAATTAAGGGCGCTACTTCTTGAAATGAACGGCGATAGTTACCTGCTTTTGTCTGTGGAGGAGATCGTTGAACAGACCAGGCTCAACAGAAAAATTCAGGCAGAGTACAGCGATGAGGAATTTGCGAAAGAACTAGGGATACGCTGATTAAAGCGCGGCGTATCAAATTCAGCCGCGTGAGTATGCTCGTTTGAGCGAGGCGAATTTGATTTAATCAGCGTTTCCCTAGACAAGTTCATCTTTTTTGCCGGAAATGGCTGCGGGGATTATTACTGCTACCATGCCGATTCCGACGGGGCTATCGATGAAACGGCTATCTATATCTGGGAGCACGAAGAATCCAGCTGGAAGCCGGTCGCTTCAGGCATTGCGGAACTTATTACACGGTATTATCACGATGAGATATGACCCGCACCGGCAGGACTGATTTCACGCAAACGGCTTTGCAGAGCCATACTCCGGGTGGGTGATCATCTCTTGGAGAAGCATTTTATTTCAATAGGTCCGATCCAGAAATCATTCTGCTGTGGAGCGGATTCAGTGAGTTCAATGTAGAAATCGACCTTCCCGTCGGACGGGATACAGGGTGAGCCGTCTGCAAGACAGGAATAGAACAAGGTATGCTGAATAATATCTGAATCATACAGGCACTTGGCGACTACATACCCATCTTCAATTTGACTGGGATAACAAGTTATCTTGACGATCGAATTGTCCAGATACTCCCATGTATATTCTGCTCCAATGGTTTTTGTCGCATAGTTACTGCCGTCAAAATATATCAGTGAAAGGCTGTTTAAATCGCTGATAAAACTGCTATATCCATTGCAGGCGCTGGACAGAATATAATAGCGCTTGTATTTTGATGCAGGAAAATCATATGCGCGGTATTTTCCATTATCGTAAATATATATGCGATTGAAACTTTGATGCGGATAATCGCCTGCATTCACGGATCTTATATCAACAGGCATTACCTGCCCTTCAATAATATAGTCATCTGTTCCGTCTGAATTTATGTCGAACTTATCAACGCCTATCCACTCTAATCTTTCATTTTCAGCGACAAGATCATTTGCAGTGACATAGTTTTGCAACTCATCAAAAATACTATCAGGCAAAGCTTCAAACTCATCATTCCGATAATAGCTGAATTCTACTTTCCGCACAATATTGTCAACTGCAAAGCTGCATTCAGAAGCTTCATCCGGAGGCGCATATACATAATCCTTTATATCAAGCTGTTGACTCTGATGATCAAGGCTTTCTTCTGAAAATATTTTGTTTTCAGAAAAATCAATGCTTGTAGTAAATGACATATCAGTCTGATTACTTGAAGAAATGGTTTCAGTGTTATTTTCAATAATTGGAGAGTGAGTTAAATCATTGCAGCTTGATAACAGCATTACTGATAGTAACGTTATGATCATCAGACTAATATTCCTATTCATAAATTGCCTCCTTACCAATAACTATCACGGCATGATTTCCTGCGGTTTTAATCTTCATAAGTTCCATCTGAAAAAAGTGGCTCTCAGGTCTGCTGCCTGATTCAATATTTATTACATTTTGTGCATGGCATTTC
>HF989387.1 GCA_000432175.1 Eubacterium sp. CAG:786 | reverse complement strand
AGAGCGGCAATCTGCTCACATCTTCACCTGTCAGCGCAGGCACATACACATTTACGATAAGCGCTGCCGGGGGCGACAACTACAAGGCGGCTGCCGACCTTTCAGACGAGAGCTGGAAGTTCACGATAGAAAAGGCCGCGGCTAAAACGCTTTCCGATACCGAGGTTTCGTACAGGTGGTCAACCGACAAGGATATAACGGTAAACATTGCAGGACTTCCCGAGAATATGGGACAGGTAACCGTAGACCGCGCTAAAAAAGATGGTACAATAGTTGCGGGAATTTTCCCGAATACCTGCTATTCCGACGGAAAGTTCACATTCCATCTCGGCCCGAATACTGCTGACGATATAGGCAAGACAGGCTCGTTCACAGTTAAGCTTGTTACGGATAACTACGAGAGCGTTACATTCGCCGTTAAGATCACCCTGACTGCCAAGGATAACCAGGACGCGCCCGATCCCACTGCATTTGACGTAGTATTCACCAACGATGGCAGCAAACTTACAGCGACGATAAAGACCAAGCTTAAGGGTGTTGAATACAGTTTTGACGGCAAGACATGGAGCAACGTAAACACCACTGCAGTTGCTCATCTTAAGGACGTTACCGCATATCTCCGCTACAAGGAAACTGACGAACTGAACGCCAGCGCGGCTGTTTTCAAGACGGTAAATTCGGGACACGGCAAGCTCGTTCACCATGCAGCCGTGCAGGCTACCTGCCAGAATACCGGCAATGTCGAGTACTGGGAATGTGAAACCTGCGCAAAGTATTACAGCGACGAGGCTGCAGCGACGGAGGTCTCTCTTGCGGAAGTGATCATTGCAAAGACAGACCACAAGTGGTCGGTAAAGTACACATACGACAAGAACGGACACTGGCACAAGTGCGAGTACTGCGACGCTGTTACCGAAACGGAGAGCCATGTTTCAAGCGGCGAAGCTACCTCCGCAAAGGCTGAGTACTGCACAGTGTGCGGCTACATTATAACACCCAAGAAGGGTGGCGGAAGCTCGGGCGGTCATGTAAGCGGAGGATCACACAGCAGAGATAACACGACCGAAAGAAATCCCTCAATAAATGGCGAGCAGAAGACCTGGTCGGACATTGCCGCAGCCCTCGGCAAGCAGAACGGCGGCAGCGCGACTATTTCTCTAAATGGCGAAACCACAGTTCCCGCGGAGGTCATTAAGGCAATCGCGGACAGGAAGATAAGGGTCGAGTTCGTTTACGACAGCACAAAAAGCTGGCTTGTTGACGGCGCAGAGATAACTGCTGTATCCGCAGTCGATCTTTCGCTGCTTCCCGGTTCTGTTGACACTAGTTCGCTGCGCGGCATATTGGGCTGCAAGTACAGAATAAGCGCTGATATTCCTGCCGAGATCAGGTTTGCGTTCCGGAAGCAGTATGCAGGCGAGTTCGCGAATGTCTACAAGCTGATAGACGGCAAGCTTGTATTCCAGACCTGCGTAAAGCTTGCAGAGGACGGCACTGCCGTTATACCGGGCATGAGCGCTCCGGGTGAATACGCAGTAATGGTATGCAGATACAGCGACAGGCAGGGCGACTTTGACAACAACGGCATTCTTGACATTTACGACGCGGTTGCGCTGCTGCGCTATTCAGTAGGGCTTGATTCGGGCGAAAACCTCCAGCTAATTGACCTCAACGGTGATGGACTGGTCAACTGTGCCGACGCCAGTACGGTACTCAGATGGCTGGTCGGGCTGAGCGCATGATCCGCTGACGAAAACTGAACAAAATGATGGGCGCACGGTGACGTGCGCCCATCTGGCTGTAAGGCATATCGCACGAGCAACCCAAATAGGATGGCTGCAAGTCGCTGTCAGAAGAGCTTTGCAGGACGTCATAAGGACGATCGTATCAACGTTTTGTTTGGGTGGATTTGCGGCGTGTTCGTCGCGTTGACTGCTCCGGCAAGCTGCTTATTGTCACAACCAACCTAAACCCGGGCGAGGCGCGGAAGTCCGGTATCGGCATGCGCAGATTTTTCGACAGGCTCCGGGATCACTGCCGCTATATGGTGGCGGACGGTGAATCCCGCAGGAAAGCGTGCTGATGATTACGACAGTTCATCTCATTGTTGACCAGAAACATTATCCGGAATTAATCATGAAGGTCGAGAATGATATTGTCAATATAGCTTTACATATTTTACTCAAAATTTTTTTGAATTTTAGCTTCCTTAAAACCATACCCTCACCCGTAAACCTCAGAATCTTTTTTTTAATTATAATGCTTCGCTGAAGAAAAGTCAAATAACCTGCTGCAGAAATAAGTTCTGCTGATTTTTTGTTTACCGTTCTTGACAAACGATGAGTTAGTGTGGTATAATGTAAATGACCCGTATGCAAAACAGTCATTTTAGGCAGGAGGGAACGATAATGCCCGTAATTTTCAGCGAGAAAAAACGCCATGAGATAAGCCGGCAGATAAAGGAAGCGGCTCTCCGGCTGTTCAAGACGAAAGGGATACGCAAGACAACGGTCGCCGAACTTGCGGAGAGCGTCGGCATAGCCAAAGGCACCTTTTACAATTTTTACGCGACCAAGGGTCAGCTTGTGGCTGAAATAATGGACGACTTCGACGCCGCGTCAGAGCGGGAACTGAGAAACAAAATCGGCGGCAGGGACAAAATACCGATAGCGGAGTTCTACAAGTACTATGTGGAACTGTTTCGTCCGGACACGGCGTTCTCATTCCATTTCACGCCGGACGACATAACGGTCATGCAGGAAATGGAGGAGACCCGGAAGTTTTTCTCCCAGGAACACGCTGTAAAGACCACAAAGCTTGTGCTGGAATATGTGGACGGCGTGCGCGAGGACGTGGACTACGCTTACATCGCAAACTTCGCGAAGCTTGTAAACCTTGCGATAGAGAACCGCGGCGCATTCTGTCAGGAAGCGTTCGAGAAGAATCTCAGGACGATATTCGATATGATGCTCGACTACCTCAGCGGAAACACGGATAACGGGAAAGGAACGTGCTGAAATGTATATTCAGATGAAAGATGTTGTAAAGAAATACGGCGAGGGAGAAAACACGATCTTCGCACTGGATCACGCTTCTCTGGAGCTTGAAAAGGGTGAAATGTGCGTTATTCTCGGTCCCTCCGGCTCGGGAAAGAGCACACTGCTGAACATGCTCGGCGGGCTTGACAGCGCGGACGATGGCACGATAATCGTTGACGGCTGCGATCTCAGCTCCATATCTAAAAAGGAACTCCGGGAATACCGACGCAATAAGGTCGGCATCGTGTTTCAGACATACAACCTGATAGGAGAACTCACCGTGCGGGAAAATATCAAGGTAGTCCGGGATATATCCGCAGCCCCGCTTTCCATTGAAGAACTGCTGAAAGACCTGGGACTTGAAAGGCACGCTGCACACTTCCCCGAGCAGCTTTCCGGAGGTCAGCAGCAGCGCTGCGCCATCGCCCGCGCGCTGATAAAGAATCCCGCGATACTGCTCTGCGACGAGCCTACGGGCGCGCTGGATTCAAAGACCTCGCGGGACGTTCTTCAGCTTCTCCAGAAAATAAACGTCAAGTATCGCACGACCATTCTGCTGATTACCCACAATGAAAACATAGCGCCCATGGCTGACCGTATCCTGCGCATTCACGATGGCAGGATAGTAGAAAACATCATCAACACAAGGAAACCGGTAAAGGAGCTGGACATCTGATGACTCTGCAAAAGAAGATACTTCGGGGTCTGAGAAAGAACCTGTCCTTTTACCTCACCGGTTCGCTCCTGACCGCGCTTTGCATAATGCTGTGGGTAGGCGCGTTTTCCGTCAGCAGGACTGCCAGCGGGACTTACACCAGACTGTTTGAGGAAAGCGACCTTGAGGACGGTCAGTTCACCGTTTCATCGCCCATTTCCGACCAGGACATAACCGCGCTGGAAAGCGAATTTAACGTTATTCTTGAACGTCAGCGCTTTCGGAATATATCTTACGGCGAAACGACTGTCCGGCTGTTCGCAGACGCGCAGAAAACGAACAAGGCGGTCATTCTGGAGGGCAAGCCGCTCAGCGGGGACAACTGTGTTCTCCTGACGTACAACTACGCAAAGGCTCAGGGACTGTCGGTCGGCGACTACATAACGCTTGCCGGAATTGACTTCGAGATAAACGGACTGTGCTTAAAACCGGATTACGCGGCGATGTACGCCAATTTCGAGGACAGCTTCCCCAACAGCACCGATTTCGGCATTGCGCTAATAAGCGAAAACACAATGCGCTCCATAGGCGGGTATTCCAGCTACTACTCGGTGAAATATCCGGATACGGCGCAGGAAGTGGATTTCCGCGCCGCGGTCTACAGCAGGTACGGAACACTGGAATACATCGGGAAATCCGCTAACCCAAGAACAGGAGGACTGCTGAGCCAGGCAGCCGACATTGAGGCAGAATTCTCAGTCTACAGCCCTATAATCATGCTGGTCGTTGTCGTGGTTATAGCAATGGTGCTCGGACGGACAGTCAGGCGGGAAAGCCGGACCATCGGCACACTGATGGCTATGGGATACCGTCGGGGCGAACTTATTCGGCACTATATGTGGTACGCGCTTATCCCCGCCGTTTTCGGAGACGTCCTTGGGCTTGCGCTGTGCTATCCCTTTGCGAAGCTGTTCAATCTGTATATGTTCAGCTTTGCGGAGCACATCGTGTATCAGGTGCAGGTGCCTGTCGGAATACTTATCGCCGCGCTGCTAATTCCTCCCACCGCCTATGGGGCAAGCGCGCTGCTAGTGCTCGCAAGGGCGCTGGGACAGGATATCGTCCCGCTGCTGAAAGGCTCCGCAAAGGGAAAGACCGCGCATATGCTGAGCCGTAGCAGGCTGCCTTTTCCGCTGCTGTACGGCATTCGCAGTCTTTGCGGCAACATTTCACGCAGCCTTACCATGATAGTCGGTATCGCGGTCGCTTCGATGGCGGTAATTTTAGCCGGAGTGTATCAGGACGCTTACGATGATATGCTTGACAACAAAGTCCCGCTGGCTATGATGGGCGGTCAGTACGAGTACGGCTTTAGGGATTTCCAGTCCGAAAACAACTATGGGGGATATGGTATCATGGACGTATCTTTCGGGGTGGACGGCATTGACAGCATGTTCAATCTGATAGGATACGACGAGGGCTGCCCACTGCTTACAGCTGAAACAATCTCCGGCGCTTCCATGGAATACGGCGGGTTCTATATGACATCTTCCGCCGCAAGGATATTCGGCGTGGAATCCGGCGATGAATTTACATTCTACGATCTGATATCAATGGAGCACACCACCATCACGATAAGCGACATCGTAGAAAACGACGTGCTCTCGCTGATGATAACCAGCAAAGCGAACGTCGCGCAGATCATAGGCAGGAACGCGGAAGAATTCAACGTGATAATCAGCGAGGGATCTCTCAATATCCCGCCGGAGCTTCTCAAAAAAAGCACCTCGCTGGAGGATTACCGCCGCAGCACCGAAAGCGCTCTTAACACCGCGCGGGTAGTCCTTTCCATCGTGAAAGTCATCGGCTCGCTCATATGCATACTGGTAGTGATACTGCTTTCAGGAATGATAATCGAGGAGAACCGCCGCAGCATTTCCACGCTGGAAGTGCTCGGCTACCGCGGCCAGGAGTTACGCCGGCTGGTACTGTCTCCAAATCACCTGCTGGTGCCGGTGGGATTTGCGCTGGGGATCCCATTCGGACTTGCGCTTGCAGACATGATAGCCCGCGCAAACGCAGCTTCTGGCGGTGTAATGATGTCAATTTTGCTGACCGGAAAAACGCTTCTGATCAGCGCCGTTTTCATAGCGGCAGCCTACGTCCTGTCCATTGCGCTTTCCGCGCGGAAGCTGAAAAAGATAGACATGGTGGAATGTCTCAAGGAAGAGCGGGAATAGCTTTTTAATTACCCTGGTTCAATATGCAAAACCGCCAGACTCTGAGCCTGGCGGTCAATTCTTTGATTTAAGCGGAGCGACTGGTCATCAGGTCTGAGCGGCTCCGTCCACTGAGATCACGGTTCCAGTGACATAGCTGGAAAGGTCGCTTGCGAGGAACAGAAACACATTTGCGACTTCCTCCGGCTCGCCGATACGCCCCAGTGGTATCGGCGCGGAGATACGCTCCACAATCTCAGCAGGAAGCGCCGCGACCATATCCGTTCTTGTAACGCCAGGTGCGACCGCATTTACGCGTATGCCGCTGCGTCCGAGTTCGCGCGCAAGGCTCTTGGTCATGCCGTTTACCGCAAACTTACTGGTCGGGTAGCCAACGCCGCTGAAAACGCTATCGCTTCCGTCAACAACTCCTCATTGTACAATCTGACGAAAAATCGAGTTTTGCCAATAAGCGAAGCGTAATATTGGCAAAACTGACTGCGCAATACACGCACAATCTTTGTGCGGTATTGCCTTAAATGTATCTGTCATTATTACCAGTATACACTATTTCACATTTATTGTCAATATGTCAGTATATGTTTTGAAAAACAACACGGAAATTAAATGATTTGATAAATACACCCAGTCAGATAACATTTATCAGTATACATGTTTGGAGTGGTTGATTTTTCCTTAGGTGTGTGGTATTATTATATAATAGGGAATAGGGTGATGTGAATGAGGTATAAGGCGTGCAAGGTCGCTTCAGCCATATCACGAACCAATACACAAAAGGAAAGAGGTTAAAGCATTGAAAAAAATATCATCATTACTGGTTTCTGCGGCAGTTCTGGCGTCGTCGATTATGACGTTCGCCACTGTCACTGGTGCAGAGGGAACTGAAAGCAAGGGCGTGGTCATTCTGCACACGAACGATGTCCACTGCGGAGTTGAAGCGGACGACTCCTCCTTTGGCGTGGCTGACCTTGCCGCATACAAGGCGCACCTTGAGGACGAGGGTTACGACGTTATCCTTGTGGACGCAGGCGACTTCGTTCAGGGTGGAGTTATCGGCACGCTTTCTGACGGTGAATACCCCATGCAGATAATGAACGAGCTTGGCTATGACGTCGCGGTTCCCGGGAATCATGAGTTCGACTACGGTATGGATACGTTCTTCAAGCTTACAGGTGAAGCTGAGTTCCCGTATCTTTCTGTGAACTTTACCGACCTGCGTACAGACGAAAAGCCGTTTCAGGCGTACACCATCATCGACGCCGAACAGTACAGAATAGCGTTCGTAGGCCTCACCACGCCGGAAACCCTGACCTCCAGCAGACCGTCAAACTTTCAGGACGAGGATGGAAATTTCATTTACGGGTTCCTGGGCAGCGATGACGGAACGGCGCTCTACACCGCAGTCCAGAACGCGATCGACGCGGCTTATGCAGACGGCGCGGACTATGTGTTCGCGATAGGTCACATGGGCGACTACGTATACGACGACAGATGGAGTTCCATTGCGGTTTTTGAACACGTCAGCGGACTTACCGGCTTCATTGACGGGCATTCCCACAGCGAGATAATTGGCGAGGGCTGGGATAAGAGCGGCAATGACGTGTGGCTCACTTCCACAGGAACAAAACTCCAGACTATCGGTCAGATAACGATAACGCCGGAGCGCCAGGTCAACTGCGAACTTATCAGCAAGGACGATTACGCCGTATCCACGGACGAAAACTCCGCTGAATACAAGGCGTACCAGAAGATGTCTGATTTCATCGCGGGAATAGACGAGCAGTACAACGAACTTGCCGGAACGGTAGTCGCAAGGACGGACGTTGAACTCACCGTCAACGACCCCGAAACAGGCGAGCGCGCAGTCAGAAACTCCGAAACCAACCTAGGCGACCTCTGCGCTGACGCTTACCGCGCAAAGACCGGCGCGGACATCGGGCTTATCAACGGCGGCGGTGTGCGCGCAAATATCGCGGCTGGCGATATAACCTACGGAAACATCATTGACGTTCAGCCGTTCGGGAATTCCCTCTGCGTTGTGGAAGCAACCGGTCAGCAGATTCTGGACTGCCTTGAGATGGGCGCGGTACATGCTCCGGAGGAAAACGGCGGATTTATGCAGGTGTCCGGGCTTTCGTACACCGTGAATACATATATTCCGTCTTCCGTCACCACTGATGAAAACGGCAATTTCACAGGCGTTGACGGAGAATACCGCGTAAAAAACGTGCTCGTGAACGGGGAGCCACTTGACCTTGAAAAGGTGTACACCGTGGCTTCCCACAATTACTTGCTTCTTAATGGCGGCGACGGAATGAGCATGTTCAAGGATTGCAACATGATTGCAAAGGAGATCGCACTTGATAATCAGGCGCTCATCGACTATATCACCGAGGACCTTGGCGGCACTGTCGGCGAGGAATACTCCGACCCGCGCGGAAGCGGCAGGATAGCTGTCGTGAACGAAGCTCCCGAAACCTCTGATGAAGCGGGAACACCTGAAACAGCCGAAACGTTCGAAATTCCCGGCGAGTCCCAAAACCCGGATACAGGTGTCGGTTCCGTGACCGTGTTTATTTCCGCTGTGGGAATTTCGGCAGCGCTGATGGCTGCTTCGCGAAGGAAGAAGTAACACCGAAATGCACATATCAGAGCTTATCAAAGGGGTATCCGACCATTCCATTCGCGTTCTGATTGCCGCGGCAAAATCCAGCCTTTCAGCACAGGGTACGATTCGGAGTACCGGCAGGTTATACATACAAAGACATGGAAACCGACGCCGGGCATGACTGAACGGCAAATTGAAAAAGAGGTTGCGCGTCAGGCAATAATGTTCGAGGAATACTGCAAAAAGGGCATTGTTACTGTAAACGTCAAGTTCAAGGAATTCGCCGGGAAGTGGCTTAACGACTTCGCAAGGGTCAATCTGAAAAAGACAACGTTCCAGAGAATGAAAAACACTACAATCAGGGTTTATGAAGCTTTTGGGCATTTGCGTGTTGATTCTATAACGCGCGGTCAGATTCAGGCTTCTGTTGACGAAATGGCGAAGAATGGCAAGAACATGAAAACAGGAAAGCCGCTGTCAAGGAAATCCATCGTTCATCACCTTAGTTTTCTTTCAGACGTGTTCAATTACGCATTGAGATTTGATATGATAGGCTCTGATCACTGCAATCGTATTTTCGTCCCAAAAGGCGAAAAAAGGAAAAAGAAATCTATACCATTGAGGAAATGAAACAGCTCTTTAAGCTGGTAAACCAGTATGCACCGCTGAAATACAAAGCGTTCCTTACTCTGGAAGTATACAGCGGATTCCGAAACGGTGAACTTATGGGGCTTGAGCGGAAAGAAGCGGACTGGGAAAACAACGTGATAAGCGTTCGCCGTACCTCAAACTACACGGTAACGGACGGTAATTATACAGATACACCGAAAACCAAAAGCTCGATACGTTCTCTCAAACAACCGAAGCAGGTGTTTGATGTCCTTTCAGCCCTGAGAGAAGCAGGCTGATTTTCAGTAAAGGACATATAAAGGACTTGTAATGGACAAACATCTTTTCCGGAAATAAAAAAATCCCGTGAACAGCTTATTAAAGCCATTCACGGAACCATCTCTTTGGTGCAGGTGACGGGACTTGAACCTCTACTCTATTGGCTTTATGATGCGTTTCAATCGTCCTTGTGCTGTATCTGTGCTGTATCGGATAAGAAAGATGCTGTATTGGCGCGCAGTTTCATGGCGAACTCTGCCATTGCTGAAGGAAAAATATGCTGATATACCTGTTCTATCATATTAGTCGAACTATGACCCATCAGCTCTGCTATGTACTTTTGTGGCATATTTAGCAACAGACATTTCGATGCATAATGATGCCGAAGCGCGTGAAAATTCATGTTTTCCGGCAGATGGTTTGCCGTTCTGAACTCACTCCAGAACTTGCTGATGCTTGTCGCTGCCATATTGGTAACACGTCCGCTAGGCTTTATATTTGCTTTGAGTATCGTGTAAAGCTCATCGGGGATTGGTATATCTCGGTATCCAGCAGACGACTTTGGAGCCTTTAGTGCAGTACCGCCCTTGCAGGCAACTCGCGCTTGAGTGATATGCAAACGGTCTGGTAATATGTTTTTGTCTTCCAACCCGCTAATTTCCGATGCCCTTAGTCCGCACATAGTTGCAAGCAAAAATGGTACATACATTTTGTTGCCCTGTACTAGCTTTAGAATACCCTTGACCTCATCGACATCAGGTACACAAATGTCTCGCTTTCTTTTTTGCGGCAGACGTGTATTAAGGATAAGTGTAGAACCTGCATATTTTAATGTTGCTGATAATAGCCCATGCGCATTGCGTATTGTTTTTGGCGAATGCGTAGTTGCCATGTCATTGACCCACGCCTGTATCTGCTGCTGTGTTACATCGGATACCCGTGTATCTTTTAGTGCTGCGGGAATGTTGTTTTTATATACTTCCTCATAGCCACGGATTGTACTAGGAGAACAAACATTTGTTCTATCGGCAATGTACTGCTGTATTGCCACATCAACAGTCAGCAAAAGTAATGAACCACCCATTTTCTGTGCCATGTCCAACTGTTTCTGCTGGTACTCATAATCTTTCGCTTTCAGTTCTGCTTCTCTCTTAGTATCTGCCGAAAAGCTCTTATACATCGGCTTTCCGTTTGGTCCTTTACCTACATATATCTGAATACGCCACTTGCCTGTGCTTTTGTTCTTCTTCGCTTCGGCCACAATATCAATTCCTTTCTGTATATTAGATGGTATAAAATAAATACGCTACCTAATACTCAGAGACTTGATATTAAATAACTATGAAATACATTACCAATACTCTATTCATTACGATACTTATGCAGAAGCTGATAAAATGTAGTTCTTTTCAATCCAAGAATGTCCATTGCTTTAGTTGCTGTAATATCTCCATTTGTTAAACGCTTATATACATCGTCCCAATTATCTGGGTATGTCTTTGCTGGACGACCGCTAGCCCTTTGGGTTTTCATTGATACCTTTTTTCCATCAACTACAGGCATAGCGTCAATACCCTGCCTCTGACGTGTCCGAATATTGATGCGCTCCTTTTCCGACACATAAGATAATATCTGCAACGTAAGCTCGGCAATAAACAATTTGTCAAGATTACCGTTTGTGCTAGTGGTATCAAGAAATGGTATTTCTATTACCTTTATATCTGCTTTAAGTGTTTTGGTTATATAATTCCATTGGTCTTTTATTTCGGTATAGTTGCGACCCAAGCGGTCCAACGAAGTAATGACTAATAGGTCGCCTTCCTGTAACCTCGGGGCTACCTCGTCAGTACCTACCAGGCTGTTATATCCACGTCGGTCAAAATCTTTTCCGCTTGCCTTATCTGTTATTATGTATCTTTCGTCAGGGACGAACTCACGAAGCTGTACGAGCTGTCGCTCAAGGTTTTGTTCTCTTGTGCTTACTCTTGCATATCCAAATATCGCCATAATATACCTCTTTCCGTTCGCAAAGATGCAAGTGCTTTTCCGAATGTTCGATAATAGACATTGACATCTTTGCGAACAAAATATTATTCTTTTTTTGATGTTTTCAAAGTGTTCGTCAAGGTGTACCTTTTCGAATTAGAAAAATCGGGAGTCCTATTCTGCAACTGGTATGTCAATGTAAGTGTATCCCTCCTGCATTATCATCTTCATTACTTTTGAAAGCGAAGCACTAGGAAAGGAGCCATTCATAACATAGGTAAACCCCGTATAAATACGACCGTCCTTAATTACACTAAATTCTTTTTTAGTATATAAATACGGGTATTTATAACGCAAGTCAAGCTCTACTTCGTCATCCATAGCAACACGCCAAATGCACACAGGCACTACCCCATCGCTACATGGTACAATATTTTCGCCTGCATTACCGTCTGTCCCACGGAAATCCAGTTTCCAACCTCTTATGAAGCTCTTCCCAATTCGCTCTGCTGTAATGCACTTCTGCGCCATCTGCATGATTGACAGATACTCGCCATATGCTATGTAATACCTGGCTCCTCGTCTTGCTATTTTCATGTTAATCCTCCGTTCTGTTTTTTTGATATACTGCAATACTATGCCAATAACCATCGGCAGACTTATATCGGCGCCGGAATAACGTCTTACAACCACGCACAACTTTCTTTACGTTATTGCTACCCATTATGCTTGTGGCTGGTCGTTTAATCCCGCGACTGCACCTATACAAGCGCATATTTGCTGGATAGCTCCGCCGCATAATTCTTTTGTGTCCATGGTTTTCAGAGAGGTAGAGCGATACCGCATTAGTATCGCGTACTGGTCGAATATATACACGCCCACACTCCCATGCTTTCTTCAATTCTCGGGATGTTATAACATCCCCATCGTCCAAATCACAAATTAGAAGATGAATATGCCATTTGCCGCAACGTTGCAGTTCTGGAATGGCAATATATTGCATTTTGTGGTTACTCCGTAAACGGCGAATGCACTTCTCTATATCCTCTTGCATTTTTACACAATCTGTCTGTTTGCATGAATAGGTAAGCACAGCGAAAAAGTCTTTCTCGCTTCTAACATTAGCTCTAATAATTTCTCTAAGCATTGATAGCTTTCTTGCTACTTCTTCGTTGTGTTCTTCCTCCTTGGATTTACTGTTGTATCGCCTTACCTCGCCTGTACGCAACACGACATAAGTATCTTTGTCAAGTTTCTTTATAGTCCCTTTTTTATTGTTAGCATTAGCATAACAGCTTGTAACCGATACTGTTTCTATGCCTTCTGTCACCTTATATTTTCTTTCACCGTTATTAATCATTAGCCGTCCTTCATTCCTCAGTAGAAAAAACTTTGTGGAGTTGTTTCATTATTAAGTTAAATATTAATGTAGGCAGCTCGGCAAATGTCGGGCTGCCTTATGCCGCTAGGTCACTCTATTTTCAAGATAAGCTAACCAGATTGTCTGGCTGACATAGCTAACACAAGCTACTGTATATATACCAATGCTCTCAGTATTAATCCGTATTGCTAACACTCTATATGGCATAACCCGCACCACTATGCGGGTTATGCGAATATCTAAACATCTTACTGCTTGGGTGGCTTTGCGTTATTAAGTCTTAATATTGATTTAATTAACTTCTTCCTCTCCTCCAAATACGCGGGGTCGTTGAGAGAGCCTAACGCAATAAGATATGACAACTTTTGTACATCAAGCGTTTTCATTTGCTTGCGTATCTCGTATGTATTGTGCATACGCAGAAACTTTAGTTCTTCCTTGCAATCCTCCAATGAAAAACAAAGGTCTAAATCGGTTGGCTTTGGGATTATGGTTAGTATTGGGCGACCATACAGCTCATTGGCATCAAGTCGATTGATGTTGATGCAAAACTCAATCCAGCCATCAATTATATTACCGTCCATGATATGCTGCATGGGTTTATCCATTATTTGGTAAAGCATTGTATCAGCCCTTGAGACTAATACTCGGATACACTGCTCACTAGTTTTAAACTTGGTAGCTGCAAGCGTGTAGTTAAAATCACATGATATCCAAAATACATACTTATCACGTGTGGTCTTACGTGCCCAATCGCCATACACAACATAATCCCTCATCTGGTTCAGGCGCGTAATAACAAGCACAAGCTGTGCATACTCCTGTGTGTTTTCTTTCTTCGCCGCTTTCAGCTCCCGCAGCCGCTGTAAAATCCTACTTCGGTACTCCAGTAATTTCTTTATGAACAGAACATTCATAGTTAATATCCCCTTTCATTTGTTTGTTTAACACCCTTTTTCGTCCTTGTACGGAGCTAAATTCAGTGAATTTTGGGTTTATTTTTGAGCTATTTAGTTCCTATTCCCCTCACCGAACAAACAAATATCGCTAAATATTAACTGCTTTTGTTGCACCTTACAAAAAAATAATTATCCTAAAACCAAGCAAAAAATATAGCCCCTGATTATTCAAGATAAACAAGGGCTTTTGGGCTATATTAAGCTAATTATTATATTTTTGCATAAAAAAACTGCCACCTATTCCGGTGACAGTATATACTCTATTAGGTTTGAGATTTACCCAGGCAGCGTACAAGCTGCAACACTAACGCTTGCTGCTCACTATCTAGCCCGCTTATATCAATTAATGTCCGTGCATCATCGCCGATTACAAGAGTGTCAACGCTTATTTTAAACAATTCAGCCAAGGCGACAACATGCTTGATTTGTGGTACTGACTGACCCATCTCCCAGCTATTAACGGCACTTCTTGTTATTCCTATCGCCTTTGCAACTTCAACCTGTGTAAAACCTGATAATGTACGATAGTATGCTATCTTTTCACCAATATCCATTTCGTCCTCGCTTTCGCGTAACTAAAATCATATCGTAATTATAAAATAGTTTCTCAAAAGTATAAATATCTTGCATGATGGTATTTCTTGACTTGACAACGGGGAAGTATTGTTGTATAATGGTTCTTGGCACTTTTTATTATATAACTAAGGAAGGTAATCAAATGAAACTGAAAACAATCCTAGCAGCAACACTCATCACAGCGACAATGGCAACAACCGCGCCGATGGCAGCAACGCCAGCAGTCGCTGCGACCACGACCGCAAGCACCACAGCAGCGACCACAACAAAGACATGGAAGGACACCAAGTACAGCAAGCCCCTCACGCGCTACACAAGCAAAAACAAAGTAAAGGTACGCAGCGGCGCAACCAGCACCAGCAAGGTAGTAAAGACATATAAGAAGGGCGTAAAGCTGACAGTAGTAGGCAAGACGAACACAGGGTACTTCAAGCTCAACAACGGGTACTACGTCCTGATTACAAGCGTAACCAAGACCAAGCCCGGCACAAGCATCAAAACAAATAAAACAACCACCAACACCCAGTACCCCGAAGACAAGTACGGCCCCGGGGAGAACGGCTACCCTGAACTCGGTCCTTTCGTAGAAAACGTTGGTGATGGCTGGGGTTATGTATTCGTAGACTGTGAGATGACCCTTGAGTCCCTGCCTGAAATGAACGAAGGGTACTGCTTCACCAAGAAAAAGCTCACCGCAGTAGGCGGCAAGGACATTCCCTACGGCTGGTACTGCATCGTAGGAGACCTTGCAGACGGCAACTATGAGAGAATTCAGTATCCGACCGACAGACGCCCTACCATCGACATCTACGGCACAAACGGCAAGCTGAGAGAATACGGCATCTACACCAAGGGAGAGATTTTCTACCTCGGCAAGGGAGAAAAGATAATAGCCCGCAATCTGGTAATGGCACCCGCAAAGAACGGCACCATCACCTACCGCGGCGCCGCCTTAGACCCGAATAAGGTTTACGGCACTGAACTTCAGCAGTCCTCCCTTGTAACAGCAAAGGGTACTGGCTACGGCATAGAAGCAGGCAAGTACAAGGTAGTAGTAGACCCCGATACTGAGCGTTTTGACACATGGGACGACGGCGCATGGATATACAAAGTAGGCGACTACGCCAACATAGAAACCGTGACCTACAGACAGCTCGGTGATGGTAGCTGTCGCACAACCACAAGAAACATCGTAGCAACAGGTAAATTCCTGTACAGCGACACCTCTCTCGCACCCGACAGCGACCCTGACCTCTGGATGAAGTTCTGGTGGGAATTCGACAAGAACGGCACCCCGTATGACGGTATTCACAAGGATATGCTTAAGAGCAACAAGCAGCCCGCAAGCCTGACCCCGAAGACAATCACGCTGAACGCAGGCGACCTTGTCATCTGTCGCGGCGCAACCCTTGTAAAGGTAGGTTGACCCAGAGGGTACTACAAGCAACAACCAAGCCCCTATTCGAAAGAGTGGGGGCTTTTGTTACATATAGGGTACTCCACCGCCCCTGTAAGATTATGTAATCTGACATAAGACTTGCAGCATTCAAAGCGCAAGGGCATAGCCAGAATACCCCGGTACACTATATTGCATATTGAAATTTTAATATACTTCATATTGTATCAAGATAATTGATATTGCCCCAGACACCCCGATTTTTGCCCCAATTTGCCCACTTGGAACATCGGTAGGGTAAACAGTCGAATAAGTGGTAAAATGCCATACAAGAGCGTATATGAGCAAATAGAGGTATAGTGCCTGCAACCCGCATAGTTATCAGCTTTTGTACCTGTAGCCTTATAAACGGCATAACCATGCGTATTATGCAAACGGTATAAATATGCCGTAAAAAATAATACTGTGAGGTGAACAATTTGAATACAGAGATGTCGCTAATTAACGACAACATAAGGCTTGCAGCAACAGAGTTCCATATCTATAGTTGCAAAGGTATCGCAGAACTGATAGGAATGCCTTTGCAGACTTTCTATGACCGGATGTCCAATCCAAGCAAGTGGCGTATTGATGAATTGCTTCGTGTATGCAAACGCTGTAATGTTACTCTTGGCTGGCTGGTGGAAAAGCATAGCATAGTAGCATAGCTGCACAAAAAGAAAAAGAGCCACTCCATAATCGGGGCGGCTCTCTTATATTTCAGGCGTTTAGGCGTGCTGTATCCGTGCTGTATTTGTGCTGTATCAGCCCTATAAAAGGGCGTTTTTTGTCCCGAAAAGCCGGGATAATTCACACGTGGGCATAATAGCATTGCATAAAGAAAATGGCTTAACACTGCGTTTCCGCCTTGTTAAGCCGTCTTTGTTTTGGTGCAGGTGACGGGACTTGAACCCACATGACCTTGCGATCACTAGCACCTGAAGCTAGCGCGTCTGCCAATTCCGCCACACCTGCGTATAAATCGTTTCTGAATTGAACTCGCCAGAAACACCAGAAGTAAGCTCCTGGAAAAACTCGAGCCAAACCACATTCGCAATCTGGAGTGGTGCGGGTGACGGGACTTGAACCCGTATGTCATACAACACACGCACCTCAAACGTGCCTGTCTGCCAGTTCCAGCACACCCGCATTTATTTTCCGTCGTTCGTTCTCACTCCCGACGACTGTATTATTATATCACAGAATATTTCTTTTGTCAAGCGTTTTTTTGAAAAAAAACAAATATTTTTTGACTTTTCCTGAATAATCATCGAAAAGCCGATTACAGAGCCATTCGTGCAGAACGAACCGCGGGTCTGTGATAAAACACTTGACGAACTGCGCAGATTTCAGTATAATTATAGTATATCAACACAGGAGGCAAGAATGAAAGCTGATAAACAAAAAAACAAGTCGCTGCCCCGGCGTCTGTTCGGACTGCTATGGATATTCATTCCCCTTGTGGTTGCGGCGGCTATGTACTTTCTGCTGCCAATGTTTCCGGAATTCACAGAATATGTTATTTCGCGCGGGCTTTTCAAGATATTCACTGTTCCTGTCGGGTTCGTCACGTCGCTTATCCCCATTTCGCTGACGGAACTCTGCGCCGTCCTTGCGATACCTGCAGTCGTCGCGCTGCTGGTCGTGTTCATTATAAGAATGAAAAAAAGCGCCAGCCGCCGCAGCACTGCGATAAAGGCAGGGCGTTTCCTCGCGGGCTTCGTTTCATTCGCGGCGCTGGTCTACATGACTGCGCACGGCGCGAATTACTACCGCCTGTCCATGGAACAGCTGATGGACCTCGACACCTCGCCGAAATCAGCGGAATTCCTGGTGGCAGTGTGCCAGGACCTTGCAACCCACGCAGCGGAGGAACGCGAGCATCTCACCGAGGACGAAAACGGGTGCGTGACATTTACCGAGGACATCTGGACGGAACTTTCGCGCACCGGCAGCGGTTATGAGACGCTCGTTGAGGAATACCCGTTCCTGTGGACTAGCATAAGCCGCCAGAAACCCGTGCAGCTTTCATATTACTGGAGCTATACTGGGATAACCGGCATGTATTTCCCGTTCTTTGCAGAATGCAACGTCAATACTGAGCAGCCTGATTTCTGCCAGCCGTTCACGGCAAGTCACGAAAGTGCACATTCCCGCGGAATTGCATTCGAGAATGAATGCAACTTTCTCGCCTACCTTTCCTGCATTAACAGCGAATACCCCGAGTTCAGGTATTCCGGGTACATGATGGCGTACAAATACTGCGCTAATTCGCTTTACGCCTATGATATCGACCTCTGGCGCGAAGCCAACGCATACACCACCGATGGCATGTGGAGGGATTTCACGGCTGAAAACGAGTACATTTCCGCATTCGAGGGGAAAGTCAGCGAAACTGCCGGAAACATAAACGACGGGTTCATAAAATCCCAGGGCGTGAAAGACGGACAGAAAAGTTACGGCAGGGTGACAGACCTCATTCTGGCGCATTATTACAAGCAGTGGGCGCAGTCATGAGGGAAATCAGATACACGATTCCGGAGGAATTTGACGGCGTTCAGGCACAGGTATTCCTGCGGGCAATGGGAATTTCAAGACGGGTGATGATACGGCTGAAACAGTCCGGCGGGCTTATCCGCAGCGGGGCAGTACTGCGCACGGTGGATATCGTGCATTCCGGTGAAGAAATTCTGCTGCGGCTGTGCGATGAGAGC
>HF989386.1 GCA_000432175.1 Eubacterium sp. CAG:786 | reverse complement strand
CGAAATTTGAGCAGCTTCTTGCAGAATGCGGCGAGAACCGCAGGGCAGCCGCTGAGGAATGCGACCGCATTTCACAGAAATCCCTTGAGAACAACACCCGCAAAATAGCGGCAGAAAAGGCGAATGCAGCCATCGCTGAGTGGCAGTCCGCAGTGAGCGAGAAGCAGGCCCTGGACGCGCGCGCGGGTGAATTCGCGGAGAGATCCGCGCTGCTGGCGCGGCAGAAGCAGGCAGCGTCAGCGTTCCCATCGCTGGAAAGGCAGGAACGTTCGCTGTCCCGCAGGAATTCCGCTGAAAAGCGCCTTGAAGCCGCTATCTCGCAGCAGCAGGAAGCGGAGCGCGCCCTTGAAACGGCGCAGCAGGAACGCGCCCGCGCCCAGGAACTTATCCCCGCCCGGGAAAAGGCGCTGGGCGCGCTGCCGGGGCTTGAAGCGCTGCTCACCCGCTGCGAGGAAGCCCGCGCAGCCCTGGAAAAGTGCCGTCAGACCGAAAAGCTCATCGAAAACGCCCGCGCACTGCTGGCTGAAAACGCCGCGAAGTCCGGCGCGTGCGAGAATTCCTCAGAGAAGCTGGCGGCTGAGATAAGCGCCGCGGAACTGCTGGCGGCAGGCTCTGCGGGGGCGCAGGCTGAATTCCGGGAGCTTTCCGCGCAGAAAGAACGCGCAGCCGCGCTCTCGCAGGAAATAGCGGCGCTGGGTGAATTCCGGCAGGAACTCGCGGCAGCCGAGGGGGCTTCGCAAAAGGCTGCGAAAGCCCTCGACGAAGCGGAA
>HF989385.1:1009-7524 GCA_000432175.1 Eubacterium sp. CAG:786 | reverse complement strand
TTATATTTCGCGGATAGAGAAAAAGGCGCTGGAGAAGCTGCGGAAGCGGTTTGAAGAGGGGTAAAAATACATCGTCTTATTGCAGATAAGCTTGTCAGGTACATTTACGTTGACACAATTTTCGCTCACATGAGGTTTTTAGAGGTGACCTTATGTGGTTGACAATAGCGGCCTGGTGTGTTATACTTTTTATTATGGTGTCGCTTTTGAACGTCACGTATTTATTCCAGAAAGACTAAAGTCCGGCTATCCGGAAAAGGGCGCGGACTGCCCGTGGTGACAAAAATGATAGATAAAATGCTTATTCGTGGAGCCAGAGTCCACAATCTGAAAAACATCAATGTAGATATTCCGCTGAACAAAATCGTCGGCGTTGCCGGAGTTTCCGGCTCCGGAAAATCCTCACTGGCGCTGGGGGTGTTGTATGCCGAGGGCTCCCGTCGATATCTGGAGGCGCTCTCTACCTACACGCGCCGTCGTATGACTCAGGCTTCCAAAGCAAGCGTTGACGAGGTTTTGTATATTCCCGCTGCGCTGGCGCTCCATCAGCGCCCCGGTGTACCGGGAATACGCAGTACGTTCGGTACAGGTACTGAACTCCTGAACAGCCTGCGGCTGATGTATTCACGGCTCGCAAGTCACCGCTGCCCAAATGGGCATTATATAAAGCCGTCTTTGCTTGTCGCTGCCGGAAAGGAGCTGGTCTGCCCGGAATGCGGTGAGCATTTTTATGCGCCGTCCGCTGAAGAACTTGCATTCAATTCCCAGGGAGCATGCCAGAAATGCGGTGGCACTGGAAGCGTCCGTACTGTGGATATGGATTCCCTGGTGCCGGACGAGTCCCTGAGTATCGATGAGGGCGCAGTCGCGCCGTGGAACAGCCTGATGTGGTCGCTGATGACTGATGTCTGCCGTGAAATGGGTGTGCGCACTGATGTTCCATTCCGGGAACTGACCGAGCGGGAAAAGGAAATCGTCTACCATGGTTCTGCCGAGAAAAAGCGTATCTTTTACCACGCCAAGAACTCCAATCAGGCTGGGGAGCTGGATTTTACCTACTATAACGCAGTTTACACCGTGGAAAACGCTCTTTCCAAGGTCAAGGACGAAAAGGGCATGAAGCGTGTGGAAAAATTCCTGAAGGAGGATATCTGTCCTGAGTGCCACGGAACGCGGCTGTCAGCTGCCGCACGCGCACCGAAGCTTCGCGGAATATCGCTGGACGAAGCCTGCACAATGACTCTATCCGAATTGGTGGACTGGGTTCGCGGAGTTCCGGAAAGCCTGCCTGACGAAATGCGTCCGATGGCAGAGAGTATCTGCGAATCATTTGAGAGCACGGCAAAACGGCTTATGGACTTAGGTCTGGGCTATCTGACCCTCGACCGCTCTGCTGCCACACTGTCTACCGGAGAGCGCCAGAGAATGCAGCTTGCCCGTGCCGTCCGCAACCGCACTACGGGGGTGCTTTATGTGCTGGATGAGCCGTCCATCGGTCTGCACCCCTCTAACATCGTGGGACTTACCGGAGTTATGCATGACCTTGTTGCGGATGGAAATTCCGTAATTTTAGTTGACCACGATACTCAGATACTGAAAGAAGCCGACTGGATAGTTGAAATGGGTCCGGAATCCGGTGCAAAGGGCGGCTACGTCATTGCGGAAGGAACGATACCGACAATTATAGATAATCCTTCCTCCCGGATAGGACCGTTTCTTTCCGGAAGGGCAGAAACAAAGCGTTCGCATACGTCAGCGCAGGAGCTGTTTTCTTACGGCGCTATCCAGCTTTCCACCGCGCGGATACACACTGTGAAACCGCTCGATGTGAGCTTTCCTAAAGGGCGGCTGACTGTCGTCACGGGCGTTTCCGGTTCCGGAAAGACAACTATGGTGCTTGAAAGCCTTGTCCCGGCATTGGGAGCGAAAATCGAGGGCAGGGCGCTTCCGGCTCATATCCGGGGTATTACTGCGGAGGGAATACAACATATCAAGCTCATCGACGCCACGCCCATCGGGATAAACGTTCGCTCCACCGTGGCTACTTATGCAGGCGTACATGATGAAATGCGCAAGATGTATGCAAAAACAGCGGACGCAAAGGTAAAGGGCTATAAAGCGAGCGATTTTTCTTATAATACCGGCTCCCTGCGCTGCCCCGGCTGCGACGGCACAGGAGTAGTCAGCCTTGACGTGCAGTTCCTGCCTGATGTCAATATTCCCTGTCCTGACTGCCGTGGCTCCCGGTACGCAAGGGACGCCCGTGATGTGAAGTTGACGAATAAGGTCGGACAGTCCGCTTCGCTGCCGGAACTTATGGATATGGATATAAATTCCGCGATAGAGTTCTGCAAGGAAATGAAAACCGTCAGTCAGAAGCTGAATATTCTCCGTCAGCTTGGACTTGGATATCTCACTCTCGGTGAGGAAACTCCCAGCCTTTCCGGTGGCGAAGCGCAGCGCCTGAAGCTTGCGAGTGAGATCGGCAAAACGCAGACGGATTCCGTGTTCATCTTTGACGAGCCGTCTATCGGGCTGCACCCACTGGACGTGCAGGTGCTTCTCGGCGTTTTTGAGGCGCTGATAAGCAACGGCGCGACCGTAGTTGTCATTGAGCACGACCTTGATGTTATCCGCAATGCGGACTATGTTATCGACATGGGACCCGGTGGCGGTGAAAGCGGAGGGACGATCGTTGCGACCGGAACCCCGCAGGAAATAAAGATCAATGAAAACAGCATTACCGGACGGTACCTCTGAGCGGATTTCCGCAATAATAAATGCGGTAGTCTGTCTGCTGGAATTCTTTGTCGTCCTCCGGGACTGCAAGCAGCTCGTCCCGTATTCCCTTACCGGGTCTAAGTCCGGAAGCGGGGCTGTCCGACATGATATTCCGCAGGAACTTTTGAGTAAGCAAGCGCCGACGGCTGAGGTAAAGGTATCGCTTCAGAAGCGGCGGCATATAATACACGTCGGATCTATACTCTCATTGAAACCGCGGACGATATCGTGAAGCGTAATGCAGACGCCCGATATGTGGTTGGGAAACTATGCCATCGGTGCAGATATCGACTTTGCGGACAGAGAAATCCCGACCATTGGCGGCGATATGACCACGTTTACGGGATTATTCACTTGAATAACAAACAAATTTGTGGTATAATCAATGTATGACCAAAGAGAAAGGAATGATGTAATGAATCAGCCTGCATACAGACAATTATACAAAAAAATAAAAGCCGACATCGAAAGAGGTTCGTATTCCTCCGGCAGTTTTATTCCGACAGAACCGGAACTTGAACAGCTTTTCGGAGTAAGCCGCACTACGGTCCGTAAGGCGATGAAGCTTCTTGCGGACGAACAGCTTGTGGAGATAAAGCAGGGGCGCGGCACGATGGTGCTTGACAGCAAGACCCCGCAGAGCTTCAACGGCGTCACCAGCGTTACAGAATCGCTCCGGAAGCGCGGCTACAAGGTCGAAACCAAAAGCCGCTACATAGACAGAATTCAGCCGCCCGAGGAGATCGCTTCGCAGCTTGGTCTCGCTCCGGGAGAAAACGTAGTGCGTGTGCAGCGCGTCCAGACTGCCGACGGTGTGCCGGTTTGCATTATGGTCAACCATATTCCGGAACGGCTGGTGCCGGGTCTGGATAATTCCTCGGATTTTGTCGGGCTGTACAGTTTTCTTGAAGAAAAATACGGCTTTGAGATATGCAGCACCAGCGATACGATTTTTGCAGCAGCCTGCGATTTTTCTGAAGCACAGATACTGGACGTTCCGACCGGCTCGCCTATTCTTATCGTGGAACGCATTTGCTACGGCAGGGATAAAACTCCGCTTTGTGTGGATAAAGTTCGCGTGCTGGCAAACAAATATAAGGTGAAGATAACAACTGAAGGAAGAAACAAGTGATGTTTAGAATATGTTCGGAGGCTGGATATGAACATTGATGAATTCCGGAAGCAGCTGCCGGAAATGATCGACCTTAGCTGCGTGAGAGCGGACAACACCGCAGAGGAACTCGGAGAGATGGCGGAGATGGCAGTACGGCTGAACTGCGCAGCGGTATTCGCAATGCCGGCAAATACGGAACTTCTCTGTTCCATGATGGATGGCACCGGGATCACAGTCGGCGGCGTGGTTGGGTTTCCCTCAGGCTGCGAGGAAACAGACACAAAGCTGTTCATTGCGGAACGCCTGCTGAAATACGGCTGCGGTGAACTTGATATGGTGATAAATCAGTCGTGGCTCAAATCCGGAAGAGAGGAACTCATAATCGAAGAAATCAGCGCACTCACCCGGCTTTGCGGAAAGGTTCCTTTAAAGGTCATTCTTGAAGTGAACAACCTGACTGACGCTCAGATAAAACGTGGCTGTGAACTGTCCGAGCAGTCAGGAGCGGCATTCGTCAAGAGCGGCACCGGCTGGCACAGTCAACCGACGGAACTGCGCCATATCCAGCTTATGAAGGCTTCTGTAAGGGGCAACATAAAAATCAAGGCTGCCGGCGGTATAAAGGATATTGAAACAGCATACAGCATGTATTGTGCAGGTTGCTGCAGATTTGGCGAAAGTGTACATTCTGCGAAGCTTCTTCTTGGCGAATATTAACGAATTCGTCTGATATTGCGAACTCCCTGTTGACAAACGTTACAAAAAGGTATATAATCAAGACGTAACTCAAAGGTTACTTGTGAATACGTTTTCGAAAGGAAGTTTGCACATGAAAGGTTACGCAATGCTCAAAATCGGCGAGGTAGGCTGGGTTGAAAAGGACGTCCCCGTCTGTGGACCGCTGGACGCAATATGCAAGCCGCTGGCGATCGCCATCTGCACCTCTGACGTTCACACCGTCTGGGAGGGCGCCGTAGGCGACAGGCACAACATGATACTCGGTCATGAATGCTGTGCTGAAGTTGTCGAGGTCGGCTCTCTCGTCAAGGATTTCAAGCCCGGCGACCGCGTTCTCGTCCCTGCTATAACCCCTGACTGGAACTCGCTTGAAGCGCAGGCAGGATACGCAATGCACTCCGGTGGAATGCTTGCAGGCTGGAAGTTCTCAAATTTCAAGGACGGCGTTTTCTCTGAATACTTTCATGTGAACGACGCAGACGGAAACCTCGCGCTTCTGCCTGAAACCATAAACGTTGTGGACGCCTGCATGCTGTCCGACATGGTTCCCACTGGATTTCACGGCGTGGAACTGGCCGATGTTCAATTCGGCGACGAGGTGCTTGTAATCGGTATCGGCCCGGTAGGCCTTATGTCCGTTGCAGGCGCTAATCTTCGCGGCGCTTCCAGGATAATCGCAGTCGGCACACGACCCAACTGCGTCGCAGCCGCAAAGAAATACGGCGCAACTGAATTCGTCAGCTACAAGGACGGCACCATTGAGGAACAGGTTCTCGAAATGACTCATGGCAAAGGTGTCGATAAGGTCATAATCGCCGGTGGTACTGTTGATACGTTTGAATCCGCAGTCAAGTCGCTCAAGCCCGGTGGAAAGATCGGCAGTGTAAATTACCTCGGCAGCGGTACCTATATCAATATTCCGCGTGTTGAGTGGGGTGTAGGCATGGGTCACAAGCAGATAAACGGCGGTCTTATGCCTGGCGGACGTCTGAGAATGGAAAAACTCGGCGCCCTGGTATCTTCCGGCAGACTTGACGTAAGCCTGCTGTCCACGCACATTTACGAGGGCTGGGACCATGTTCCGGAGGCGCTCCAGATCATGAAAGACAAGCCCGCAGATCTTATCAAGCCTGTTGTAAAGTTCGCAGACTGACGGACTTTTTCAATAGATGTACCTTCAGCTTTAAGCCGGGAGTAATTCCCGGCTTAAAGTATATCTAAAGGAGTAAACGTGAAAATACTTGTCATTTCCGGGTTCCTCGGAGCGGGAAAAACAACATTTATCAAGGAACTCATCAGACGTACCGGAAAGAATATTGTTGTCATGGAAAACGAATTCGGCAGTGCTGCATTGGATTCCAATGCGGTTTCCGGAAGCGGCATAGAAGTGCTTGAGTTCATGGAAGGCTGCGTATGCTGCACCATGAAGGACAGCTTTGTGAATTCCGTGCTTACGGTTTCCGCAACGCTCGATCCGGAGTACCTTGTCATAGAGCCGACCGGCGCTGCCGAGCTTGGCTCCGTGATCAATTCTCTGCGAAAGCTGTGCTATGGCGGCATTTCCCTTGCAAAGCCGATAACTATAGTGTCCCCTGCCGGATTTATCGCAGGAGCGAACAGCGCAATATACTGTGACCAGATACGAAACGCACCGGTGGTGGTTCTTTCAAAAACAGAAAACGCAGAACTTGAGCAAATCGGATCGCTCTGTAATGAGATACACGAAATAAACCCGTACGCAGAGATAATCTCAGAGCATTACACTCAAAAAACTGATGAATGGTGGAACGGGCTGTTCGGTTCAGAACACGTTCCTGCAGCGCGGGTTCCAATAAAAATGCGTCCTGAGCGGTTAGAGGAACACACGATAAAAGGAAAGAGT
>HF989385.1:0-992 GCA_000432175.1 Eubacterium sp. CAG:786 | reverse complement strand
AAAGGAAAGAGTGTTCACAATATTGCTGAACTTGTGGAGCTGCTCCGGGGGCTTCTCTGGGGGTATTACGGGAATATCGTCCGCGCCAAGGGCGAGATACTCTGCGGTGGAGAGCCTGTGCGATTTGATCTTGCCGAGGGAATGTACAGCATTACCGGCGTTGAAAAGCCGACAGGGGAGCAGCAATGCGTTTTCATCGGTCCAGAAATCATCAGGGAAAAGCTTGACAGGGTGCTATTCTGAAATCTTCTGCGCACAGATCATAAACTGTGAGCTGTTTGTTTTTCAAGAAATACCTCCCAGTAGAACTTTCGTGCAGACTGCGGAAAATCGCTTAGTATTCCATGCTCGGGGTCGTAAAAAACGCCGTCCGCATACAGCGCCCAGTGCCAGCAGCGCGGGGTCTCAAGGCTGAGTATCGCACACCTGGGGAGGTCGCAGGCAGCCTGCGCCTGCTTACGCTCGGGCGAAAATTTTATGCCGTGTTCAGTCAGTACGCGCTTCATTTCGCGGAGGTCAGTTTCGCGGTCGTTGCCGAGATATTCGCATATGTATTCGGCAGTCGTCCCGAGCAGCATTGCAAGGACTGCCTGACCGCACTGCAGGTCGGTTGGTTCATGGATGTACTCAATGTTCATTTTTCACCTTAAAATTATTCATTCATCTGGTTTGTTCCGATATGAAGATATCATCGCAGCGGACGCTTTTTATATGCGGATATCCGTAGTTTACTTTCTCATTATATCACTATGCCCTGACTTTTTCAACAACTTTTTTGAATTCCGCTCTTGACAACCAATGAGTTAGTGCAATATAATACAAATGAACGATTTGGCAGTTTAGTCATTTGAAGCTGGAGGAAACCAGGAAGTATTTTTCCGCAGAATACGCGGTAAAGAATGCAAAACTGGTGCTGGATTATGTGGACGGCGTCCGCAAAGATGTGGACTATGCCTATATCGTGTTTATGGTAAAATAGAAATGCAGAAAAA
>HF989384.1 GCA_000432175.1 Eubacterium sp. CAG:786 | reverse complement strand
CGCAGTTGCCGCTTCCGGGAAGGAAATTCCTGTCAGGGTGGATATTATCACCACTGACGGGCAGGTCATAGAATAACGTTTCAGCCGGGCATTTCTGTCCGGCTGTTTCTGTGCTGATGCGCAAAATGTCACCTGATTTTCATTGACAAATACCCGATATAGTGGTATAATAAAATGAATATTTGTATTCAGAGAGGTGTTTTAAAATGACTATATTTTACAATTTCGACGGTCAGATGTATATAAATATAACCAACGGCTGCCCGTGCGACTGCGTTTTCTGTCTGAGGAAGAATTCCGACAGTGTAAAGGACAACGACAGTCTGTGGCTGGAGCATGAGCCTTCATTTGAGGAGATCGTGGAAGCCTATGAGAAATTCGACAAGACCGGCTGCACCAACGCGATATTCTGCGGATACGGAGAGCCGACGGTAAGGGCGGACATGCTGGTAAGGACGGCTGAATATATCCGTGCAAATTCCGACATGAAAATAAGGCTCAACACCAACGGTCTGGTGCGCATGATACACCCGGATTTCGATGTCGAGCGCTTCCGCGGGCTCATCGACATTGCTTCTGTCAGCATGAATGCCCCGGACGCCAAGCGCTACAACGAGGTAACGCGCCCGCATTTCGGCGAGCCTGCATTCCAGGCTATGCTGGATTTCGCGCGGGATATGAAGAATATGGGCGTGCAGACCAAATTCACGGTGGTTGACGTTATCACCAAGGACGAGATAGCGCGCTGCCAGCAGCTTGCGGACAGCATGGGCATTCCGCTGAGGGTGCGTGAATACATCAGCGACAACGAAAGCTACACATGAGGATAATCGGCATCGACCCCGGTTATGCGATCGTCGGCTACGGGGTGCTGGATTACGACAAGGCGCAGTTTTCAGTGGTGAATTACGGCGCGGTGACTACTGCGGCAGGGACAAGCTTCGACCTGCGGCTGATGGAGATATACAACGACATGTGCACAGTGCTTGACATGTTCAAGCCGGACTGCATGTCTATCGAAAAGCTGTACTTCACCAATAACAAGACTACGGGTATCGACGTTGCGCAGGCACGCGGGGTGATTTTGCTGTCTGCGGTGCAGCGGGATATCGAGATATTTGAATACACCCCTATGCAGGTCAAGCAGGCAGTGGTCGGCTATGGCAAAGCGGAAAAGCACCAGGTCCAGGAGATGGTAAAAAATATCCTGCACCTGAAAGAAATACCCAAGCCGGACGACACCGCGGACGCGGTCGCGCTGGCGATATGCCATGGGCATTCCAGCGGGTCGCAGCTTTCAAGGCTCATCGCAAAGGCGAATGCGAACGACGGCGCAATGGGAAAGATACACCACAGAACTTACGGAGAGTGACGAAATGATATACAGTTTACATGGGGAACTTATCCACACCGAGCCTAACCTTGCGGTTGTGGAATGCGGTGGAGTTGGCTATGCCTGCCGCACCACGATGAATACGCTGAAAAAGATAGGCAGCAGCGGAGAGGTTCGCCTTTTCACGCAGCTGAACGTCCGGGAGGACGCTATCGACCTGTTCGGCTTTGCTGACACTGCGGAATTGCAGGCGTTCAGGCAGCTGACCTCGATTTCCGGCGTGGGACCAAAGGCGGCGCTGTCGATACTTTCGGATATCACGCCGTCGAAGCTGGCTCTGTGCATCACCACGGGCGACAGCAAGACGCTGACCCGCTCGCCGGGCATAGGCGCCAAAATTGCGCAGCGTATCGTAATGGAGCTTAAGGACAAGGTGACTAAGGAACAGCACATTTCCGCTGCGGATTACGTTGCTGAGCCGGCAGCTCGGTATGCCGTTGCTGACCCGGCGGCTGCGGCTGTTTCTGGCGGGAACGCGGCGGCAGAGGCAGTCACGGCGCTGTGCGTGCTGGGCTTCCAGCTTCCGCAGGCGCAGGCAGCGCTTGTCGGGGCCAGCCCTGACAGCACGGTGGAGGAACTTATCAAGTATGCGCTTAAGCGTCTGGGCTGAGTTGATTTAACTGGTTATGGGAGGTGAGCGCTCTGAATAAGTCCAAAGCACCCGGTGAATTGTTCATGATACTTGCGGTGTGCGAGTTTTTCCTGTTCCTCGGGTTTATGTATGCGGAAGGCAACGGAAATTTCAGGCTGATGTGTGTTTCCGGTCTGATACTTGGCGGTACTACTGCGGTCGCCACTGCATGCGGCATGCTTTTCGCACTTGTGAGGGAAAAGATGGCGGCGCGTTCAGCTGCAGTCAAGGCGCTCGGAAAGCACGGATTAAAGGTGATGATGAAGGACCAGAGCGCCAGGATAGCCTACAAGGGTATCTTAAATCTCATGCAGGGGCGTCTGGTCGAGGCAGAGGAATTGCTGCAGCGGTCGCTCAGCATGTCGGAAGTCCGTCAGAACCAGCTTTTCTGCGTGGAGTGGCTCATTAGGATCTACGAGGCGCAGGAAAATGACGCGCGCATGCTGTGGTGCTTCCGCAGGGCTGCGGAGCTGGCGCCGGATAATCCCGAGGTGCAGTCGCGGCTGGGACATGCATATTACGCCGACGGGAAGCTTTCCAATGCGGAACACTGCTTTGAGCAGGCGCTGAAGTACGACCCGAACCACGGGTATTCCTACTACAGCCTTGCGAAGATATACATGGTGCGAGGTGAGGACGACAGGGCGCTTGAAACGCTGAAAACGCTGGAAAATATCCAGCCGAGCCACCCGCTTGTGAACTCTGAACTTGCCACATGGTATGCAATGCACGACGACGCGCAGAAAGCGGAAGAATACTACGACAAGGCGATACTCTGCGGCTATAAGGAGCCGGAGCTGCTTTCAAAGCGAATGACGGCTCTCAGGGAATTCTCTCACGCCGAGGGAGCGACCGGGAGCGATCTGCCGCAGGAATATTACAGACACATAGAAAAGGGAGATACAGATGCTGGAAATGTCTGAACTCGGGGGAAATCCCGAACGCAGTAACAGAATAGTCGAGCCGGAATATAATGAGGCAGATACCGATATCGAGTATTCACTGCGCCCGAAGGCGCTCTCCGAGTACATCGGGCAGGAAAAGGTCAAGGAGAACATGAAGGTATACATTGAGGCTGCGAAAAAGCGCGGCGAATGCCTTGACCACGTGCTCCTCTACGGCCCTCCGGGACTTGGAAAGACCACGCTTTCCTGCATAATTGCGAACGAAATGGGCGTAAATATCCGCGTGACTTCCGGTCCTGCGATAGAGAAAGCGGGAGACCTTGCGGCGCTGCTGACAAACCTCCAGCCCAACGACGTCCTTTTCATCGACGAGATACACCGCCTTTCGCGCCAGGTCGAGGAAGTGCTTTACCCGGCGATGGAGGACTATGTGCTGGATATAATCATGGGCAACGGTCCGTCGGCGCGCTCTATACGCATCGATCTGCCGAAATTCACGCTCATCGGCGCCACAACGCGTTCCGGGCAGCTTTCTGCACCGCTGCGCGACAGGTTCGGCGTAATTCAGCGGCTGGAACTTTACACGCCTGAGGAACTCTGCAGCATAGTGCAGCGTTCGGCCATAATCCTGGCAATTCCGTGCACCAGGGACGGCGCGATGGAGATAGCGAAGCGTTCCCGCGGGACGCCGAGAATAGCCAACCGCCTGCTGAAACGCGTGCGCGACTACGCAGAAGTGCTGGGCGACGGAAAGATCACACGCGAAATCGCGGACATCGCCCTGGGTCGCGAGGATATCGACAGGCTGGGACTAGACAGGCTTGACAGGCGCTTCCTTGAAATGATAATCAAGGGCTACAACGGCGGCCCTGTGGGGCTTGAAACGCTGGCTTCCGCGCTGGGCGAGGAGTCCGTAACGCTGGAGGAGGTCTGCGAGCCGTTCCTCATGCAGCTGGGGTTTATCGCGAGAACTCCGCGCGGACGCACGGCGACTGCGCTTGCTTACAAGCACCTGGGTATTCTCAAGGATGGCCAGCAGACGCTGGAAAGCATTTGATTTTTCGAAATTAGATCCGCTAAGCGGATACCAAAATTCCGAATTCTGGATAATGAATTCCGAATTAATATGGGGGTAGGATCATGGGTAGATTATTTGGAACAGACGGCGCGCGGGGCGTTGCAGTAACTGAACTGACCTGCGAGAGAGCCATGGAGATAGGCAGGGCAGCGGCTTATGTGCTCACAAAGGAGAGCGGAAAGGCGCACCCGAATATTCTTGTCGGCATGGATACGCGCATTTCCTCTAAGATACTGGAGGCTGCGCTTTCTGCGGGTATCGCTTCCGTCGGCGCTAATGCGCTGCAGCTGGGCGTGGTGCCTACTCCGGCAGTCGCCCACCTGGTGAGAGAATACCACGCGGACGCCGGCGTTATGATATCAGCTTCGCATAACACCGTGGAATACAACGGCATAAAGCTGTTTTCCTCCGAGGGATTCAAGCTCCCCGACAGCGTTGAGGAAGAAATTGAGGCGCTCATTCTTGACAAGACTGCTGAGATACCGCTTTGCAGCGGGATCGAAGTAGGCAGGATAACGCGGCTTGCAAGCGCATGCACTGATTACATACAGCATATACGCGACTGCGCCGGTGCGGGGCATTATGCGGGCGACAGCAGACGTTTCTGCTTCGACTGCGCCAACGGAAGTTCCGCGGCGACTGCGCGCAAGCTGTTTGCGTACCTCGGGGACGGCTGTGAATTCATCGCAGACGAACCGGACGGAACGAACATCAACGATAACTGCGGTTCCACGCACATCGGGCAGCTGTGTGATTACGTCAGAAGCGGCGGCATGTCCGCAGGATTTGCATTCGACGGCGACGCAGACAGATGCCTTGCGGTTGACGAAAACGGAAACGTCATCGACGGCGACAGAATTATTGCGGTACTCGCAAAGCGCATGAAAGAAAAGGGGCTTCTTAAGGGGAATGCGGCGGTAGTCACCGTCATGAGCAACCTCGGGTTCCACGATTTTATGAAGGACAACGGCATGAAGACCGTATGCGCTAAGGTCGGGGACAGATACGTCCTGGAGGAAATGCGCAAAAATGGCTATAATATAGGTGGCGAGCAGTCCGGGCATATAATCATGCTGGACCACGCGACTACCGGCGACGGTCAGCTCACCGCTGCGATGCTCATAAAAGTTATGCAGGAGACCGGAAAGTCCCTGGAACAGCTGTGCGCGGACATCGTTGATTACCCGCAGCTGCTGGTGAACGTAAGGATAACCGAGAGCGGAAAGGGCAGATGGAACACCGTTCCCGCTATAATGGACTGCATTTCCGCAGCGGAAAGGGAACTCGGCGCAAACGGCAGGGTACTCGTCCGTGAGAGCGGAACTGAACCCCTTGTGCGCGTAATGGTGGAGGGCAAGGACATGGAAATGGTAAAGCGCCTTGCCAACGGAATTGCCGACGAGGTAAAAAAGAACCTGACTTAACGGAGGAGATCATGCTGGTTTGTGCAAATAACGGGAATTTCCCGGCAGAGGACGCGGAGCAGCTGAAGGCTGCGCTTAACGCCGCCTGCGGAGAGATATGGCTCGGCGAGGGCACGGATTCCTACCCGTGCGTTGCGATACTCTGCTGCGAGGACGGGGCTTCCATCAACTATTTCGAGAGTGAGGGCGGGACTGCGTATGTTTCCGTCGGCGACCGCAAAAAACACGGCACGACAGACGTGAACATAGACGGCGAGATGTATCAGCTTGACCGCGGGCAGATAGTCCCGCAGGAAAAGATACTTGATATCGCGGTGGAATTCATGAATGATATGAAGCTGCCCGCCTGCGTTGAGTGGGAGAAGATCTGACCCGAGCACATGGAGGATAGAAATGCCGTTCGATTTTAAAAAGGAATATAAAGAATTCTATATGCCGCCCAGAAAACCGGGTATAGTGAAAATTCCAAAAATGAATTACATCGCCGTCTGCGGAAAGGGCGACCCCAACAGCGAGAACGGAGAATACAAGAATTCCATCGGAATGCTGTACGCCGTTGCTTTCACAATAAAAATGAGCAAGATGGGCAGCCATAAAATCGACGGGTACTTTGATTACGTCGTGCCGCCGCTGGAGGGATTCTGGTGGCAGGAGGGCGCTGACGGCATAGACTATTCCCATAAGGAAGCGTTCAACTTCATCTCGGTCATTCGGCTGCCGGATTTCGTCACGAAAGAGGAATTTGACTGGGCGATTGCCGAGGCTGAAAGAAAGAAGAAAATCGACCTTTCAAAAGTGGAGTTCTTTACGTATGACGAGGGCGAGTGCGTACAGTGCATGCACGTCGGTCCGTATGACGACGAACCCGCGACGATAGACGCCATGCACGAATATGCGGCGCAGAACGGATATGTTACAGATATTTCGCCGACCCGTATGCACCACGAGATTTATTTATCCGACCCGAGGAAATGTGCGCCGGAAAAGTTGAAAACAGTTGTTCGCCACCCGGTTAAACTCAGGTGAGCATGTGAAATATGCAGGAACAGAGGACAAAAGAATGAGACTATCAGACAAGTGGCAGGATTACTGCCTTATCGACACATCAGACGGCGAGCGGCTGGAGCGCTGGGGCGACGTTACCCTTATCCGTCCCGACCCGCAGATAATCTGGAAATGCACCGGTGAGGCGCCGGAATGGCGCAGCGCCCATGCAAAGTACAACCGCTCCTCGTCGGGGGGCGGCTCGTGGGATTACCGCAGGAAGCTGCCTGAGAGCTGGCAGATAAAGTACGGTGAACTTACTTTCATGG
>HF989383.1 GCA_000432175.1 Eubacterium sp. CAG:786 | reverse complement strand
AGTGCTTAAAGGAGAATGACAATGAAAAAGAAAATAGCAGCAGTTATTTCCGCAGGGATACTGGTTCTCACAACCGGGTGTTCAAATGGCGCGAAAGATACTCAGGAACTGAGCGCCGATGGCGACCGTTTCACCTATGATGAAACGACCGCTGCGTTATGCTTTGACGTGCTTGAAGACGGAACGGTCTGCGCCAGCACGATTTATTCCGCAAATCAGGTACTGCAATATGACCTTGACGGAAACCTCGCGAATTCCCTTGATACCGAACTGTTTCACATCTACACTATCACTGCCCATGAAAAAACGCTGTACCTTACCGGTGACTGCGACTACGGTATCTGCGCATATTCATACGACCTTGAAACAGGCGAGCAGAAAAAGCTTGCGGAACTTGACGGCGCCCCCAAAACGGCAGTTTACGCAGATAATTCGCTGTACCTGACGTGGACAGCCAGGGACTCCAACGCCTGCCCATATGAAAGCAATTCGTTCTCGTACGACGGAACGGCGCTGTACAAGCTTGACCTGAGCGATAACGCCATTTCGGAGCAGGACGTGGAGTTCCCGGTGAATATAGCTTCCACCCCCGGCGGAAAGCTGCTGGTTTACGCCGCCGATGAAAACGGGCTGTATTTCACCAGGGGAATAAGCGGAGAGCGCAAGTACGTTGACTTAGGTACTGTATCGGCGATTTCAGCGGTGGACGAGGACTATAATTTTGTGTTTTATTCCAACAGTGTTCTCAACACTCTGAATTATTCCTCGGCAGGCGGCGACGGCGAGTATTCTGAAATGGTATCTGATGTACTTGCTCTTGACAACGGCGTGAAGTACTGCGGGGGATTTACGTTCTACATAAATATCACCGATGAGCAGAAGATAGAGCGCGTGCGTAATTCTTCAGTGATAAAGGAAAACAGCACGATACGCATGATATCGCCGTCCTATGTGTCGGAAGCGCCGTTCGGCTGCGGTTACAGCATAAAGTCGGATCAGCTCACCGCTGATGAATTTGCGCTGAGCGTTCTCTCGCTCGACCCGGATTATGATATCTGCCTGCTGAGTTCATCGAACGAGGTTTCCGGAAATCTGCGCAATAAGGTAACATACTACCCGCTGAACGACATAAAGGGCATAGACGAGTACCTTGACCGCTGCCTGCCTTATGCAAGGGAAGCCGCGACCGCCGAAAACGGTGAGATATGGATGCTCCCCATAGCGCTGAATATCGATGTGATAATGTACAACGAGAATTCCTGCGCGGAACTGGGGCTGGATTTCACCGACCTTACCGCTGAAAAGTTCCGCGATAATATCGACAAGGCGTATGCCAGCGACAGGAGTTCAGGCTATGACGCCCATGCATATCTCATCGACACGAATTTTATCCTGCAGCTTCTCCGGGGGAATACGACAGTTGATACGCCGGAATTCCGCAGCGTGGCAGAGATGATGAAGGAGAAATTCAATTATAAAGCCGGTGAGGACTGTTTCCGGCTGAGCGCCGGCGCAATCAGCTATTCCCTTGAGGGAATGGGAGGAAACCCGGATAAGTTCCTGTTTTCGATGAGGGATTACAGCGCAGACCAGCTTTACTATTCAGCCGGAAAGAATATGAGAGTATGCGCGATGCCGTCAGTCACACAGGATAAACGTAACATCGCCGTATGCACATATCTCTGCATCAATCCTGCGTCAAAGCATCTGGATTCGGCAGTGGATTACGTTGAGTCGCTTATCAGCCACCTCGGCGAAAGCAATACTTCGATACTGTTCACAGACGCGCTTTCCGATGGAACGCAGAGCCTTTCCGACCTGAAAGCGATATACGAAAACGCCAGCGTTGAATTCAACGTTTCGACTGAGATATTCCGCAGCGACCTTGAAAAATATTTTTCCGATGAGCTTACGCTTGACGAGTTCATAACCGAATCAGACCGCAAGCTCTCCGCTTATCTCAACGAGTGACGCCATGAAAAAACTGCTTCAGAAATGGAACGCCAGATGCCTGCTGTGCATGCTCCCCAGCCTTGTCGGAACAGCGGTGTTCTTTGTAATCCCATACCTGCGGGTGCTGTATTATTCGCTCATCGACAACCAGTTCCGGCGCAATTTCGTGTGGTTCGATAACTACGCGAAAACGCTCACGAACGAGTATTTCCTGCTTGCGCTGAGGAACTCCCTGCTGATAATAGTCATCTGCGTGCCGGTGCTGGTGGCGCTGGCGCTGGTGATATCGCTGGGGCTTTCCTTCGGTATCCGTGCCGTGCGGAAAACGAGGTTCGCGTTTGTCCTGCCGATGGTCATTCCGACCGCTTCCGCAGTTCTCATCTGGCAGAGCGTATTCACCGATACGTCAACTCCGCTGCCGGTGTATCTCCTGTTCATCTGGAAGAACATTGGAATATGCATAGTGCTGCTGACAGCAGCTTTCACCGCTATTGACGGCAGCATATTCGAAGCCGCGCGGCTGGACGGCGCCGGGAAATTTACGCTCCACACGAAAATCACTGTCCCGATGATAATGCCGACGATTTTCTTCACGGTGCTGCTTTCCATCGTCAACAGCTTCAGGATATTCAAGGAAAGCTACCTGTTCTTCGGCACGAATTATCCCCCGGACCACAGCTACACCCTGCAATATTACATGAACAACAATTTCCTCAAGCTGGATTACCAGAGCCTGGCTTCGGCAGCGGTGCTGACGTCGGTCCTGGTGTTCCTTATCGTCATGGGCGGGCTTGCGGTGCAGAGGAGGTATCGTCAGTGAAACGCCTGAATGCTGTGCTTTTTACGGCGCTGGCTGTGATATTCCTGCTGCCTGTCGCGGCTACCGTCGTGTTGTCGTTTTCCGTGGACGGAGCGGCTTCGCTCCAGGGCTGGGGCGACCTGCTCTTCGACTGTTTCGTGTTCTATCCGCAGTTCTGGAACAGCGTCATTTACGCCGTAGTTATCACGCTCGTTCAGCTCGTGGTGATAATTCCCTGCGCCTTCGGATTTTCGCAGGCTAAGTTCCGGGGAAAGAGCGCGCTTTTCGTGTTCTATATAATACTTATGATGATGCCGTTACAGGTGACTATCCTGCCGAACTATATCGGACTGCGGGATATGGGACTGATAAACACGCCGTTTGCGATAATCCTGCCGGCGATATTCAGCCCGTTCGGCGTGGTCGTGATGAACCAGTATATGAAGAATATCGACGGCTCCGTGATTGAAGCCGCGCGGCTGGAAACCAATTCGGTGGTGAGAATAATGCTGGTTTCGGTGGTTCCGCAGCTGCGGGTGTGCATATTCGCGGTGGCGCTGTTCGTGTTCGCGGATTGCTGGAACATGCTGGAGCAGCCCATGCTGTTCCTCAGGGATACGTCGCTGCAGACGGTGCCGGTGTTCATTTCGAATGCGGCGGAATATGCCGGAAGCGTGATATTCCCGGCGGCGGTGGTGTTCATGGTTCCGGTGCTGCTTATCTACCTGTTTTTCAGCGAAAACCTTGAAAAAGGTCTGACTTTTGGTGATCTTTCATGAAAACGAAAATACTCATAATTATTACCGCTGTGTTCTTCGCAGTTATGCTGGCGCTGACGTTCTCGTCACGGAGTATTCACGAAGCCGGGCTGCCGCATGTTAAGGCTGGCAGGCTGGCAGAAGCGGAGTTCCCGATTGAATTCACGGACGAAAACGGCGAACTCATGACCGGAACACGGCAGGCTCCTGCGGTGACAAAAGAACAGCTGGAGCAGGGTGTGTACGTCCTCTACACTGCCGGGAAAAACGGCGAGGTGCGCGATTTCGTGCGGCGCGTGGAAATCGTACCCGGTGCGGAATGCGACGGATATATTGAAGTACTGGGGGGCGTGTCCTCGTTTGACAAGATCGTTGTGAGTTCCGACCGGGACATTGCCGACGGGGAAGTCGTTGTGGAAAAGTGAATGCCATAGTGGCACGCGCCGATATTTCCAGGCGGCTTCGTGTCCGGCAGAGTTAACACAAAAAGCGGAGATCTTTCGGTCTCCGCTTTCGTATTATCTGGTTACTGCGCCTTTTCGGGAGTGTAATCCTCGCCGCTGACTGCACGCTGCAGCGCAGAATGCATCTGCTCGCTTCGCCATGTATCAGTGCCGCGGTCGAACTGCCCGTTTCCGTTATCCCACAGGAATGTCGCGATGCCGTAATCGTGGCACATCTTCACCAGCTTCTCGCAGAAGAAAACGCAGCTGTTGAAGTCGTTTCCGCTGGCGGCATATTCACCCACGATGACGGGAATGCCCTTATCGGTGAAGTTCGTTTTCATCATTCCTATGAGGTTTTCCATTTCCTGCTGCTCGGCTTCCGTTCCCCATTCGTTCTTTATATTGGTGGTGCAGAAATCCCAGGGAGTATAGTAGTGGACGGAAACGATACAGCGCCCTGCCGGGTCATCAGGCATCTGATAGAGCGAGTTGCAGGTTTTCTTGATATCTGTCCAGTAGCCTGCGATGAGCAGGTGGCGCGTCGGGTTCTTTCCTCCGGTGGAACGTATCAGGTCAACAAACGCCTGGTTGAGCCGGTTCAGCGTTTTGTACGCTTTCGGGACTGAAAGGCTGTCGAAGCCGACTTCGTTCATGCTTTCAAATATCAGGTGTTCGTCGTAATCCTGGAACCTGTCCGCTATCTGCGTCCAGAGGTTCGTGTAACGCGCAAGGGTACTGTCGTAGTCCGTTGCAGCGTTGCATATCCACGCACCGAACTGCGGGTCGCCTCCACCGTCGTGGTGGACGTTTATGATGACGTACATACCGATATCGTACGCATAGTCAACGACCTCCTGCACGCGGTCCAGCCATGCAGCGGAAATGTTGCCGGCGTCGTCAATGTGATCCCTCCAGGTCACGGGAATGCGCACGGCGTTTACTCCGCTGTCCCACAGAGCCTTAAACAGCTCCGGCGTTGCCATGGGATTTCCCCACAGCGTTTCGTCCGGCTCCTCGCCGTCGGGGACGTGTTCGTTTATAACCCCGTCGCCGTCGCGGTCTGCCTGGCAGGCGTCAAGGGTATTCCCGAGGTTCCAGCCGATGGTCATGCTGCTGACTATCTCCTGCGACGTCAGCCCGGAAATGTCGGGGCGCTGCGGTTCTTCAGAAACTGCTTCTGCCGTTCCAGCGGAATTCACCGTGCTTTCCTGCGGCTGACCGGAGCAGGCTGTAACGCACAAAATCGCGGATATCAGCAATGCTGTAAGTGTTTTTTTCATAGGAACACCTCTCTACTGTTTTTGTTGATTTAAATATATCACAAAACCGAAAATAATAATAACATAAATGTTGTATTTATATCATATCTGTAGTATAATTGAGCAGGGCGACAAAAATGAAAAATGTCGATTTTAATATAAGGTAACCTCTAAAAACCTGTTTGAAAAGAGAAAATTGGGAGAGTGCGCCGAATTCGATGAAAGCCGACGAAGAAAGGCTGTATGCCTTACGAGGAGATGCAACACGATGTTGCAGAGCGAAACAACCGGGTGACGGCATTTCATAGTTATTCCTACGCTTTGAACATATAGGGGTATCAGTAACATTATAATATTTTATCGCAGTATTGTCAATAGCAAATCGTAGACCCAACAGCGGATATGGGCGGTTTCATGGCAATGAACTTGTGCTGAAGCGCGCTGTATATCTGTGGAAATATCGCATTATTATATTCCGGGCAATAAAAATGTCCATTTGTCAATGATGTGAGACCGAAAAAGAAAAAAATCTTCTGTCAGAAAGAGGAGCGTAGCGACGAGAGATGACA
>HF989382.1:13766-23687 GCA_000432175.1 Eubacterium sp. CAG:786 | reverse complement strand
GTCCTTATTATTGGCTAGGGTATGGTCTGCGTTGGTTGTGCGGCACTACAATTCCTTTTGTAATGCGGGTTTGCGACTATATCCCTTTGATGTCCCCTGTAAAGCAGGGGGATTAACTGTTTATGTACGCAATTCCATGGATATCATCAATCAAGGAATATGCGGAGGTTCTTGCTTCTGGACTGCTGACGCAGCTTGCGCAGCGCCTTTGCTTCTATCTGACGTATACGCTCGCGGGTAACCTGGAACTCCTTGCCTACCTCTTCAAGAGTATGCGAGCGGTCGCTGCCGATACCGTAACGGAACTTCAGCACGTCGCGCTCTCTTGCGGGGAGCGTGTCAAGCGCCTTGTTCAGTTCGTCCTTGAACACGGACTGCATAGCGCTGTCGATAGGCGCGGGGGCGTCCTCGTCGGGAATGAAATCACCCAGGAAGCTGTCCTCTTCCTCGCCGACAGGGGCTTCAAGCGAAACAGGGTCCTGTGCGATGCGGATTACCTCGCGCACGCGCTCCGGGGTCATGTTGAGTTCCTTTGCGACCTCCTCGACGGTGGGTTCGTGACCGTTGCGGTGGAGGAGCAGGTTCTGCGCTTTCTTCACCTTGGTGATGGTCTCGACCATGTGAACGGGAATGCGGATAGTACGCGCCTGGTCCGCAATAGCCCTTGAAATGGACTGCCTTATCCACCATGTCGCATAGGTGGAGAACTTGTAGCCCTTGGTGTGGTCGAACTTCTCGACTGCCTTGATAAGACCGATATAACCCTCCTGAATGAGATCAAGGAAAGGCATTCCGCGGCCGACGAAATGCTTCGCGATGCTGACAACAAGGCGCAGGTTTGCCTCGATAAGCCTGTCGCGGGCGTATTCGTCACCGGAACTAATCTTCTCGGCAAGCTGTATTTCTTCCTCAGCGGAAAGCAGCGGGATACGACCTATCTCCTTAAGGTGCACCTTGACCGGGTCGTCTACCGCAATTCCGTCGGTGGAATAGTCGCTGTCATCGTCCGTGGTGTAATCCAGCGCAGTGTCAAGGTCGCCCGTAACGATATCGTCTACGATCTCGATATTATTGGCTTCGAGATCGTCATAGAGCTTGTTTATCTGCTCGGCGTCGATGTCCATTTCTTCAATGGCGTCGGTTATCTCCTTGGTGGTGAGCTTTCCGTTCTGCTTGCCCCGTTCAAGAAGCTCGCTGATAACTTTAGTGTTGCTCATTTTTTATCCTTTCCAGTGTTGTTGGATCATTCTTATGTACACGCGGTGACGATCATTCCAGGAAGTCCTTGAGTTTCTTGCTGCGCGTGGGGTGGCGTAACTTACGCAGCGCCTTTGTTTCTATCTGACGAATTCGCTCACGCGTTACCTGGAATTCCTGTCCGACCTCTTCAAGAGTTCTCTGTCTGCCGTCGATAAGACCGAAACGCAGGATTATTACGCGCTTTTCCCTGTCGGTGAGAGTGTCGAGAACTTCACCCAGGGTCTGCTTGAGCACGCTGTTACATGCCTCGTCTGCGGGTGCGGGCGCGTCCTCGTCGGGGATAAAGTCGCCGAGGTGGCTGTCCTCTTCCTCACCGATAGGCGTTTCAAGCGAAACAGGGTCCTGCGCGATGCGGATTATCTCGCGCACCTTGTCCAGCGGCATGTTGAGCTTTTCCGCTATCTCGTCCTCGGTGGGCTCGTAGCCATTCTCGTGGAGAAGCTGGCTCTGCATCTTCTTGACCTTGGTGATGGTTTCAACCATGTGCACGGGGATACGGATAGTTCTTGCCTGGTCGGCGATGGCACGGGTTATGGACTGTCTTATCCACCATGTCGCATATGTCGAGAACTTGAAGCCCTTTGTGTAATCAAACTTGTCCACCGCCTTGATAAGTCCCAGGTTGCCCTCCTGAATGAGATCGAGGAACTGCATTCCACGACGGACGTACTTCTTTGCGATACTTACCACCAAACGGAGATTTGCTTCGCTCAGGCGCTTTTTGGCTGCGGGGTCGCCATTTGCCATGCGCTCTGCAAGCTTTATCTCCTCTTCAGTGGTTAGCAGCGGGATACGGCCTATTTCCTTGAGGTAAAGCTTCACGGAGTCGTCCGCGAGCATTCCGTCGGTGTCATAGCTTTCGTCGGCATTTTCCGACTCCGCAAGGTCGATAAGGCTGTCTATATCAAGGTCCGCGGTGTAGTCGTCAACTATCTTGATATTGAGGTTGTCAAGCTCCTCATAAAGCCCGTTTATCTGCTCTGCGTCGAAATTCAGTTCCTCCAGCACATCGGTTATCTCCTTTGTGGTGAGGCTGCCTTTCTGCTTTCCCTGCACGAGCAGGTCGCGGAGCGATGCTCCGGTGCCGTTGTTCTCTGTCATTTGCTTTTCTTCTCCTTTAGCTTTTGTGCCAGTGACAGCAGGTCGTCTTCGGTCATGCTGCCGGCTTCTATCTGATTTATATTGTCATGATACTCATTGAGCACCTTGATATAATCGTTTACCGCTTCCTCTGAATTCGCGAACTGCGAAAAGTCGTTCAGAGTGCCATAAATGCGCCCGACTTCCTCAGTCGTGAACGCCTCGTTGAACATTCCCCCGGTGAGATTTTCGCCGGAATTGTGCTTCTGCTCCATGAACTCGAACACGCGCCGGTTGAAATCCGTCGCGAACCCTCCGGGAAGCTTCCTCCGCAGGACGGCAAGCTTTTCGGGATTATGGAACGCGAAGCAGATTATGCCGCGCTCCGCTTTCTCCTCCCGCGGAAGCCTGGCAGCTTCCGGGTTCACCTTGTCGGTGTTGCGCGGGGAAATAAGAGTGCGGTACTCGTCGCGGTCGGATTTCTTCTTTTGTCGTGCAATTTCGCTCTCCACCGCATAGCGAACCGTTTCCGACGGTACCCTCGCTGTTTCCGCAGCCTTGGAAACATAGACCGCGCGCTCCAGCTGGCTCCTTATCTGCGCAAGGAACGCCACCGCTTTCTTGAGGTAAGCGGCTCTGTCCTCTTCCTTGTTGAGGTCAAGCCCGACGCACAGCTTCCCCATCTCGTAATCTATCGCTCCACCGGAACTCTCGATGAGATGCGCGAACGCCTGCGCGCCGAATTTCTTGATGTATTCGTCGGGGTCCTTGGCGCCGGTCATCTGCAGCACTCTCGCCTTGACGCCTGCTTCGCTGAGCAGGTTTATCCCGCGGGAAGCCGCTTTCTGCCCCGGTCCGTCGCTGTCATAGGACAAAATCACCTCGGATTTGCCCATGCGCCCGATGAGCCGCGCCTGTGTCGCGGTTATCGCAGTACCCAGGGTAGCCACAGCGCTGTCAAACCCTGCCTGGTGCATGGAAATAACGTCCATGTAGCCCTCGCAGAGAATGAAGTAATCGGCTTTGGAGTTCTTCGCGTAATTCAGTGCGAACAGATTGTCGCGCTTCTGAAAGACGTAGGTCTCGGAGCTGTTGAGGTACTTTGCAGGCGCGTCCGAAGCGAGAGCGCGTCCACCGAAAGCGATGATGTTTCCCCTTGTGTCAAATATCGGGAACATCACGCGGTTGACAAACTTATCATAAACGCGGTTGTTGTTCCGCACAAGCAGGGAACCTTCCACCAGCTCGTCCTCTGAGAAGCCGAGGTTGCGCATGTAATAGTGCAGCTTGTGATAGTCGTTCACTGCATATCCTAACCCGAAATGCCTTATAGTATGCTCGGTCAGCTGGCGTCCTGTGATGTAATTCCAGCCATCTGCGCCCTCAGGAGAAAAAAGCTGTCTGTGGAAAAACTTGCCGGCCTCGCGGTTCATTTCATAAAGGCGTCTGCGTCTGCGGGTGGAGTCATCGTCGCGGTCCTCGGGCATAGCCATGCCGGAACGCTGCGCAAGGAACCTCACGGCTTCGATGTAGTCGAGGTTCTCAATAGTGCGAATAAACGTGATGACGTCGCCCCCCGCGCCGCAGCCAAAGCAATAATAGCTCTGCGTGTTCGGGTAAACATGGAACGACGGCGTGCGCTCAGAATGAAACGGACATCGGCAGGAATATGTGCTGCCGGAGCGTTTCAGCTCGACATAATTTTCAATGACAGAAACTATCTCGTTGCTGTCCCGAAGTTCCTGCAGGAAACCCTCAGGTAACGCCATATCCTCACCCCGTTCATCATAAAATCATATCAGCCTGGAAGCGCTGCCGTTCCAACCCTTGGGGATACAAATCTCCTTGAACAGATTAACGGCATAATCATCGGTCATTCCGCTGATGAAATCCCCCACTGCGGTCGGCTTGTCGAAACGCTCCGCAAGCGTGAGGTACAGACCCGGCATCTTCTCCGGCCGGTCAATAAAGTATTTGTACAGGAACTCCACAATATACTGCGCCTTGTCTTTTTCGGCAACAGTCGGTTCAGCATGATAAACCCGTTCAAACATGAATGCACGCAGCTCATCATGCGCCTTTTTCGTTATTTCGTCCATGTGGATATTTTCCGCGCCGCCATCGACAAGAGAACCCACGAGCGTGGCTATCCTGGCAGATTTCGTCTGACCGAGTATCTTCACCGGGTATTCCGGCAGGTCGCTTTCTCTTATAACGCCGCCGCGTATCGCGTCTTCGATATCATGATTTATGTACGCTATCTTGTCGCAGAACCGCACCACCATACCCTCCCGGGTAAATGGCAACGGCGCCCCTCCCGAGGTCGTGTGCCCGACTATTCCATCTATGACTTCCGCGGTGAGGTTCAGCCCCCTGCCGTCTTTTTCTATGAACTCAACAACTCGCCTGCCCTGAATATTATGCGCAAATCCACCGGGCATAAGTCCTGCTAAAACATGCTCGCCGTCGTGCCCGAAAGGAGTGTGCCCCAGGTCGTGACCCAGCGCGATTGCCTCGGTGAGATCCTCGTTCAGCCCCAGCGCGCGGGAAACGGTGCGCGATATCTGGCTGACCTCCAGCGTGTGCGTCAGGCGCGTGCGGTAGTGGTCGGAATGCGGTATCAGGAACACCTGCGTTTTGTGCTTCAGCCTGCGGAATGCACGACAGTGTATTATCCTGTCGCGGTCGCGCTGAAAATCCGTGCGGAACTCGTCCGGCTCCTCGGGAATGACCCTCCCACGCGTGTCGGCAGCTTTGCAGGCGTATTCGCTCAGCGTAAGCGACTCATTCTGCATGATACGTTCTCTGGGCAGCATGGCATTTCCTTTCACTATATCTGCGGACGGGCAGAATTCGCCCTCTATATATAGATACAGTTTAAAAAGCTGAAACACCTTTGCCAAAACAGCAAGTTTGTGAAACTTGCACAAACATCAATTTGTATTTTGTACATTATGCAAAATCAAAGTTTAGTTTTTCCACTTCATTTATAGTAATATTCCCGTTGCAGGTGTCAATAAGCTTATCCGTAAGCGCTGCGGAATTTTCCTCGCGGATACACAAAGTAATGCAGACATTATCCGCAAACTCCTCGTTTTCTACCCGCGCGTCGAAATCCGCGAACACCTGCGCCAGCTTTCCATAAAGCCCGTAATCCACCGTGACAGCCAGGCGCACCGCTGCAGCCATGCACTTTATCTGCGCGACGTCAACGGCGTCCTTGGCGCCCTTGGTGTAAGCCCTGACCAGTCCCCCGGCGCCCAGCAGAATTCCACCGAAATACCGCGTAACCACGCAGCATACGTCGGTAAGTCCCTCTTTACGCAGTACCTCATAAATCGGTACGCCCGCAGTCCCGCCGGGTTCACCATCGTCGGAATGCCGCGCTGCGTTGTTTTCCCGCAGGATATAGGCGTAACAGTTGTGCGTTGCCTTGCGGTGCATCGCGCGTATTTCCTCGATGAATGCAACAGCCTGCTCCTCGGTCGCCACCGGGCAGAGGTACCCTATGAACTCGGACTTCTTCTCGATAAACCGCGCCTCGCAGCGTCGCGCAATGGTCTTATACTCCAAAAGTACCTCCTTATACGCAAAAACACACGCAGGGAATCCGAGCGTGTGTTTTTAACTACTTTCAGTCTACCGGTTGAACAATTACTTGCCCATGTTGTAGCGCTTCTTAAATCTGTCAACACGTCCGCCGGAGTCAACCAGCTTCTGCTTACCGGTGAAGAACGGATGGCACTTGGAGCAGATTTCTACTCTGATGTCCTTCTTGGTAGAGCGTGTCGGGATCTCGTTACCGCAAGCGCATCTGATTACAGTAGCTTCGTATACGGGATGAATACCTTCTTTCATGAATTTCACCTCAATCCATATATGTCAAACCCTGGTTTGCTTACCATCAGCGGTTCAGACCTTGACATAGTCATTACAATTATATATTTTATCACAACTTTTCACAAATTGCAATAGGTTTTCAAAAATTTTCTGAAAAATTTTCGTTCTACATGGAACTTAATTCCAATCAGAAACCGAGCGCCTTGGTGAAATCAGCGGAAAGCTTCTGCTGAAGGGCAACTGCGTTCTCCTTCTTAGCGCCGGTGGTGGTGTAGTAAACCTTGATCTTGGGCTCAGTGCCGGAGGGTCTGATAACTACGCTCGCATTGTCCTGCAGGAAGAATGTGATAACGTTGGACTTCGGCAGGGTGATCTTCTCAGTCTTGCCGTCGGTGTATGTCTTTACGGAAGCCTCGTAATCCGCAACAGCCTCAACAGCCAGGCCGCCGATGGACTTCGGACCGTTTGTCCTGAGGTCGGTCATGATCTCGCTCATGCGTTCCATGCCGCTTGCGCCCTCGCAGGTGAAGTTCTCAAGCTTGTTGAAGTAAACGCCGTACTCGTCGTACATTCTCTTTCTCGCTTCGATAAGGGAAATGCCCTTGGTGCGATAGAATGCAGCCATCTCGCATATGAGCATGGAAGCAACGACAGCGTCCTTGTCGCGTACATAGCCGCCTGCCAGGTAGCCGTAGCTCTCCTCAAAGCCGAAGATGTAGCGGTTCTCCTCGCCCTTGGCCTCCAGGAAGCCGATCTGCTCGCCGATGAACTTGAAGCCTGTGAGCACTTCGCGCAACTCAACGCCGTACTTCTTGCAGATAGCCTTTGTGATGTCGGTGGTAACGATAGTCTTTACAGCAACCGGGTTCTTGGGCATTGTGCCGAGTGCGATTCGCTCCTTGCAGATGTATTCCAGAAGCAGCGCGCCGACTTCATTACCAGTGAACAGCTCATAGTGGTCGCCGTCGGGAACTGCGATACCTACACGGTCACAGTCAGGGTCGGTAGCGAGCAGCAGGTCGGGCTTCTCGGTCTCGCAAAGCTTCAGACCTACGGCAAGTGCCTCCTTGATCTCGGGGTTCGGGAACGGGCAGGTCGGGAAGTTTCCGTCAGGGTTCTCCTGCTCGGGAACAACTACAACGTCCTTTACGCCGATCTCCCTGAGAATGCGGCGAACGGGCTTGTTGCCTGTACCGTTAAGAGGTGTATAAACTACCTTAAGACCGCTGGAAGCAACCAGGTCGGTATGCAGACCCTGCTCCTTGACCTTTGCGATGTAAGCGTCGATAACATCATCGCCGATGAAGCTGATCATGCCGTCAGCAACAGCCTTGTCGAAATCAACGGACTTGATGCCCTCGAAGATATCGATATTGTTTATCTTGGAGAGAACAGCCTCGGCAGCCTCGAGAGTAAGCTGGCAGCCGTCGTTGCCATATACCTTGTAGCCGTTGTACTTAGCGGGATTGTGGCTTGCGGTCACCATAACGCCTGCGCCGCAGTCCAGCGCTCTTACTGCCCAAGACAGCATGGGGGTGGGCATGAGTTCCCTGTAAATATAAACCTTGATGCCGTTGGCAGCGAGCACCTCTGCAGTGCCCTTGGAGAAGTAATCGGACTTGATGCGGCTGTCGTAAGAGATAGCCACTGCCTTCTTCTCACCGCTTGCGAGAATGTACTCAGCAAGACCCTGAGTAGCTTTCTTTACGGTATATATGTTCATTCTGTTAGTGCCTGCGCCGATAACGCCGCGAAGTCCACCGGTGCCGAACTCAAGGTCGCGGTAGAAACGATCGTTCTTGCCGTCCTCGTCGTCTTTTACGCTCTCAAGTTCCTTCTTGAGGTCTGGGTCAGCGACTGCCTTAGCGAGCCACAGGTCATAAAGCTTCTGAATGTCTGCCATGAGATGTTCCTCCTGTTGTTCATTACTTTAATCAGGAATTATGTCGGTGTCTTTTCACACTTCTTCCTGAATATTCACAAATATTATATCATACTCGGTCTGAAAATTCAAGAGGTTCGCAGCATTTTTTATGATGAATAATATTCACACAAGCGTATATTTTTTCATGAAACTCAGCTGGCAATGTCCATATATGGTGCCAAACAGCGTATTTCATGTAAATCATAAAAAAACACTTGCATTAAATCCGCAGAAGTGGTATAATATAAATTGGTGTATGTGCTGTTTTACTGACGGCTGCATTGCACGCCCTAACGTCCCTGATCTCCGGCTGAGCCGGATCTATATACAGACGAGGTGACTAAATGAAAGCAGATCTGCATTGCCACACGACTATTTCCGACGGCTCTCTCGGTATTTCCGACGTTATCCGTCAGGCGGACAGAAACGACGTCCGCTGCCTTGCGATCACCGATCATGACAGCCTGGCTTCCCTTTCCCGCTCAGCGGTACTGGGAAAGCGCTATAACGTGAATGTTATCCCTGCCGTGGAATTCTCCGCGTTCGACAACGACCGCAAGAAAAAGGTACATATCATGTGCTACATGCCCGCAAAGCCAGACAGGCTCGAGGGACTCTGCCTGCGCACTTCCACCGGCAGAATGGAACTGGGCAAGAAAATGGCGGTCAAGGTTCTGGACAAATACCCCATCACGCTCGAGAGCATTCTGCGCTATTCCGCGGGGAGCAAGGCAATATACAAATGCCACATCATGCACGCCCTGATGGATTACGGCTACACCACCGAACTTTACGGCGACGTTTACGACTCCATTTTCGACGTAAACGAGGGCATATGCGCTGCGGAAGTCGCTTCCGAAGCTGACTTCTACCCGGACGTACACTTCGTGACCACGCTGATACGCGCTTCCGGCGGTATCTCAGTCATGGCGCACCCTAAAGTATACGACAGCGCCGCGCTTCTTGAGGAGCTCGCAGCAAAGCACGAGATAGACGGCGTCGAGGTATGGCACCAGAGCGCCGATGAAAATTACCGCAAGGAACTGCAGGAAATCGCTTCGGCAAACGGTCTTCTGGTAACGGGAGGCTCGGATTTCCACGGGTTCTATAACCATTACGCGATACAGATCGGCTCAAACACGACCCCCGAGGACTCGCTGAACAGGATAATCACCCATAAGGGTAAAGCATAAATACATATTTAAGAGGGAAACAACATGGATATCAAAGAAAAAGCATTACAGAAGCACTATGAATGGGGTGGAAAAATCGAGGTAGTATCCCGCGCGCCCATCAACACCCGCGAGGATCTCTCCCTTACGTATACCCCCGGCGTTGCGCAGCCCTGCCTTGAGATCGCAAAGGACCCCGACCTTTCCTACAAGCTGACGCGCCGCAGCAATCTCGTTGCAGTCATCACCGACGGCACGGCTGTGCTGGGTCTTGGCGACATCGGTGGTCTTGCGGGAATGCCCGTAATGGAGGGAAAGTGCTGCCTTTTCAAGGAATTCGGCGGCGTTGACGCATTCCCTCTCTGCGTTAAGAGCAAGGACCCCGACGAGATAGTTAGAACCATCGAACTTATTTCCGACAGCTTCGGTGGAATAAACCTGGAAGACATCTCCGCTCCCCGCTGCTTCGAGATCGAAGCAAAGCTCAAGGAAAGACTGGATATCCCGGTATTCCACGACGACCAGCACGGAACCGCTATCGTTGTCGGCGCAGCTATGATAAACGCGATAAAGCTTGCAGGCAAGAAGCTTTCCGATATCACCGTAGTCATCAACGGCGCTGGTTCTGCCGGTATCGCTATCGGC
>HF989382.1:0-13733 GCA_000432175.1 Eubacterium sp. CAG:786 | reverse complement strand
TGCTGAAGCTCGGCGTAGGCGACCTTATAATGGTAGACCTCTGCGGAATCATCAACCACGATGAGGAATACTCAAATCCTGCCCATGCTGAGATGGCTAAGCTCACCAACAAGCGCAACATCAAGGGCAGCCTCGCTGACGCACTCAAGGGCGCGGACGCATTCGTCGGCGTTTCCAAGCCGAACCTCGTTACACCCGAGATGATACAGTCCATGGCTGAAAAGCCCGTGCTTTTCCCGATGGCAAACCCCGAGCCCGAGATAACCTACGACCTCGCAAAGCAGAGCGGCGCCTACATCGTCGGCACCGGCAGAAGCGACTACCCCAACCAGATAAATAACGTACTGGTATTCCCGGGTGTATTCAAGGGCGCGCTGAAGGTACGCGCAAAGGCTATCACCGAGGAAATGAAGCTCGCAGCTGCCCACGCTATCGCAGCCCTGGTTACTGACGACAAGCTTTCCGTGGACTATATAATCCCCAGCGCGCTGGATAAATCCGTTGCGGACGCCGTTGCAGACGCAGTGGCTGACGAATGGCTCAAAAGCGGCAAATAATAAAATCAAGGTGGTATAAAAATGACTTACGAATATATTCCCAGGGGCGTATGCTCCCGCAAAATGGTTTTCGATATCGAGGACGGCGTTATAAAGTCTCTCGAGGTAATAGGCGGCTGCAACGGCAACCTAAAAGGCATCGGTTCACTTGTTGTCGGCATGAAGCTCCAGGACGTCATCGACCGTCTTGAGGGCATAACCTGCGGCAGCAAGCCCACGTCATGTCCTGCACAGATCGCAGAGGCTCTCAAAAAATACCTTGCAGAAAACTGATCGGAGATACAGATGAAAATACCTGAGCTATTCAAGGACGGGCACACCGTGTTCTCTTTCGAGGTTTTCCCACCGAAAAAGGACAACGATGTTTCCGTAATTTACGACACGCTGGAACAGCTTGGCGACCTGCACCCTGATTTCATCAGCGTCACATACGGCGCAGGTGGAACCGCTGCGGGTGCTTCCACGATAGACCTCGTAAGGAGAATAAAGGAACACTGCCGCACCGAGTCCATCGCGCACCTCACCTGCGTCAATTCCACCCATGCGGATATTGATGAGAAGATAAAGGAACTCGAAGCAAACGGCGTCGAGAATGTACTCGCGCTGCGCGGAGACATCAACCCGAATATCCCGCCGAAGCACGAATTCCTTCATGCAAGCGACCTCATCGAATACATGAAGCCGCGCTCAAACCTGTCGTTTTCCGGCGGCTGCTACCCCGAGGTTCACCCGGAATGCACCAGCATGGTGGACGACATACATAACCTCAAGAAAAAGGTGGACGCAGGCGCTTCCCACCTGATATCGCAGCTGTTCTTCGATAACGGCTCGTTCATCAACTTCCTGGAAAAAGCGCGCATTGCGGGTATCAACGTACCGATAGAAGCCGGTATCATGCCCTGCACGAACGCAAAATCCGTCCAGAGAATGGTGACTATGTGCGGCGCCAGCCTGCCCCTGAAATTCACGAAGATGATCAACCGCTACGGCGATAACCCCGAAGCAATGCGCGACGCCGGCATCGCTTATGCGGTTGACCAGATAATCGACCTGATTGCCCAGGGCGTGGACGGAATACACCTCTACACCATGAATAACCCTTACGTTGCGAGAAAAATCAGTGAAAGCATAGAAAAGGTGATACGCTGTGACAAGTGAAATAACCCAGATAAACCGTGCTGAAGCACTGCGCTACATGGGCTACACGGAAGAGCCCGACGCCCGTATCAGCGCCGTTATCGACGAATGCGAGCAGGAATTACTCAAGGAAGCCAGACCGCAGTATGTATGGCGCGTATTCAGCATAATCAGGAGCGGGCACGAGCTTTTCCTCTCCGACTGCGATTTCATGCTTGAGGGAAAGGACATCGCTGAACATCTGCGCGGCTGCGACAAGGCGGCTGTGCTGTGCTCCACGCTTTCTTCCGATACTGACAGATACCTCAAAAAGCTGGACGTTTCGGACTCCATGAAGGCTGTGATCACCGACGCGCTGGCTAATGCCATGATCGAACAGGTCAACGAAAACGCGCGCCAGGATATCCTCGCGAATATGCCCGGATACAGCACCACATGGTGCTACGGCGCAGGATACGGCGACTTCCCGATCGAATGCGCGCCGCTGCTCATTGCTTCCGTTGACGCAGTGAGAAAGATCGGCGTCTGCTGCACGGCTACGAATATGCTCACGCCCAGGAAAACCATCATCGGCGTGGTGGGGCTTTTCCGCGGTGAGCTTGAAAAGAAGCGACGCAGCTGCGAGGACTGCAACGCCAAGGATACCTGCAAATACCGCGCTTACGGCACAAGATGCTGATCTGTGTGAAACAAGCTCGGGTAATCTTTGCTGTATATTTGCTATATGATTTTGATATATCACTCCGTTTTATAAAAATTGGAAAATCTATTGAATAATTCGACAAAGCATGATATAATAATCGGAGCGAAATCGTCAATTATATATATTAACCAAAGTAAACTTCCGCGTTGTCTTATCTAGTTTTTCAAGGAGGTAGCATTATGCCGCCAAAACCTAAATTTACAAAAGAAGAAATCGTGAACGGAGCGCTTGAACTCGTCAGCGAAAAGGGCATCGAGTTCCTCACCACGCGCAATCTCGGCGAATGGCTCGGAAGTTCGGCACGCCCGATCTTCACGGTATTCAAGAGCATGGACGAGGTCATTGAGCTGGTGCATGAAGCCGCAATGGAGCGTTTCAACAGCTATATACGTGAAATCGAGGATTTCACCCCGGCTTTTAAGGAAGCCGGCATCAGAATGGTCAGATTTGCGATAAGAGAGCCGAAGCTGTTCCAGCTGATTTTCATGACTGAAAACAAGAAGCCCGTTAACCCCGGCTCTTTCTTCGGCAGTCTTGGTGAATCTGAAGAGATATGCATCAGGGTCATCATGCGTGATTACGGTCTTGACGCAGAGCAGGCAAAGGTTCTGTTCGAGCACATGTGGACTTACACCTACGGAATAAGCGCGCTGTGTGCGACAAAGATGTGCATGTTCCCCGAAGAGGAAATTGCGAAACGCATCGGCACAGAGTTCCTGGCGATAACTTCGCTCATCAAAGACGGACACATGTACGCAACTACTCCCGATCCTGTTCCTGGACAGAATAAGGACGATCTCCACACCAACAAGATACTGGAAAGTCTCAAACGCTGATATACAAACGCCCATCCTACGAAAGTAAGAGGGGCGTTTGTTTTATTCCTGTGTGAGTTTCTTTACGCTCTCGCGCCGGATTAGCTTTCCGGTTACGAGCGTCCTGCCGCGGCGATAGTTTCCGTCGCGTATCTTGTGCAGGATAATATCCACAGCCTCGGTACTCATCACCCTGCTGTTTACATCGATCGTCGTAAGGCGCGGGTTGCATATGGTAGAATATATATGATTATCGTATCCCACTACCGAAATATCATCGGGAATGGAATATCCCGCGTTCTTCAGCTGATTTACAAGCTTGTATGCGGTTTCGTCGCAGTTGCAGACGAATGCGGTGGGCATTTCGCTCGGCAGGGCAAATTCCGGGAAAATATCGCTCTCGTTGGAACGGTCGCCGATCACCCAGTCTGAACGCAGAGGAATGCGGTTTTCCAGCAGCGCCTTGTAATAGCCAAGATATCTGTCCTGAATGGAACTTGTCGAACTTATGCTCCCGAGGAATCCTATGCGGCGATGCCCGTTCTCGATAAGGTGGCTCGTCAGCATATAAGCGCCGTAGAAGCTGTCGGAAAGAACCGCGTCAGCGTCCTCGCGGCTGCTGTAGAAATCCAGGAAAACAGTCGGCAGCTGGTGCGACATGAGCCTTGCAATATAATCGTCGGAAAGCTGCCCCAGGACTATCAGACCATCAACCTTGTGGTCAAGAACGGAATTCGGTATTTCCTCGATAATGCCGCTGTGGTCGTTAACGACCTCCAGCATTCCGTAGTAGTTCTGCTTCTGGAGGAGTTCCACGATGTAACGATACACTATCCAGTAGAATGAACTTGCGTCGCTGATAAAGTGCTTGGCTACGATTATCCCGATATTGTAAGTCAGCCCGTCCTTCGTGCCGTGAGCGCCTGCGTGAACGCGGTAGCCCATTTCGGTGGCTTTCTGCTTTATTCTCTCGCGCAGCTCGGCACTCACGCCGTCACGGTCGCCAAGCGCCTTGGATACGGTGACTGTGCTGACGTTCATCGCTTTCGCTATATCGCTCATGGTCACGGCTTTTTTTGTCATTATTTTATCCTTTCATACCATTATCCGGCAATTACTTATTAAATATGTATAATATTATTTTAAGTCATTTTAGCTAATTTGTAAATTAACATACTAAACAAACTTTTAAAGTGTTTTTTGTGCAAAATGTCCCGAGAGTGGTTACTCCCGGGACAAACTATTTTATGCGTGAATGTTATGCCAGTTCAAGAGAATCGATACTGCAGCTGAGCCAGCCATTTCCGCTTTTATGCGAATCTCGATAGCACGACATTTTTATATCGCTTACCGTAGCGGTGATTCTCACCGGGGTGCCGTCGGCAGGAATCTGCGACAGCCATTCAGCGTCGGCGTAATCACTTATATTGCCTAAATCAAACTGCCGATTATATTCATTACCCCAGCCAATGTCATTGTAGAACATCGGTGAACTCAGGGTGCTGTACGCTGTGTATATTACCGGCAGGCTGCAGCCACCCTCTTCGGGCATGAAGAAAATCGTGCCTTTGGGCATCATGTAGTCTTCTTCCTGCTGAATAAAAGCGTACCCCGTTATTTCGGAAGTTCCCTCAAACGCAGCGCTGCAGCCGTTGAAGAAACTCTCGCCGTCGTCGGTGATATCAACTTCAGTGTCTGCGGAAATCAGGGTCAGACCGTCAAATTGATTTCCAACTTCCCTGCGCGTGAATTCAGGCAGCGTGTATTCTATGGGCTGTGGCTCAGTTCCGTCTGTGGTGACGACTGCCTTTCCGGTGGGGTGGGCAAACCATGCGAACCCATGGAAAACATAGTACCTGGCACCGTATGAGCTGTAATCCAGTTTTGACAGATCAAGCGTGGTTCCGTCAAGGTCCAGCGGGCATTGAAGCGTGACTGTAGGCAGTGCCGCTTCGGAAGTCACACCGCTTTCCGGCACAGAAGCTTCTGCTGTCGCCGCTGAGGTAGCGTTTTCAGTTACGCTGGAATTCTGCGACGCCGTGCTGCTGTCTGAACTCGTGGGTTCGTTGCTTCCGCTGCAGCCAGTAAGCATAATAGCAGAAATGATAAGAGCGTATGATATAAGATTTCTTTTCATATAATGCCACTCCTTTCAAGCTCGAAGCTATCCTGTTGTTCACATTATATATCAAACAATTCCGTCTGTCAATAATTGTTACAAAACTGTAATTAATCTGTAACTGCTCTGACATCAGCTGCGCATATTTATTGCAAATCTGTAACCATTCCCCGCGCTCAGGAATAATATAAGACAGAGAAACGAGGGGGTGACGGCATGAGAAGACCACGCAGACGCAAGAAAAACTGCGGATTGGGAGTGATACTGGCGGTCGCGGCATTCCTTGCGGCGCTGATGTGCATATCGTTCTTTTCGATAAAGGTACTGCTTTTCACCGTCGCCGCAGTGCTTATCGTTTCCGGGATATTCCTGCTAAAATGCTGACTGAAAGGAGCGTACATATGAAAATAGTCGTACTAAAAAGCCCGAAGCTATTCGCCGGAATTCTGAGAGCCGTATTCGGAATAAAGAAAATGCCTGTGGAATAAGACGAAAGGAGCGGTGAATGCCGCTCCTCATTTCTTTATCCGCAGATGTCCGCTATGGCGCACGCAAACAGGACCGCGTCCTTCAGCAGTTCGTCCTCGGTGATGAACTCATCGTTGCCATGCATGTGGTAATCCGTGTCGCCGCGTTCCACGCCGAATGCAACGCCGCCATCGACTGTGTGTACGTACGTTCCGCCACCGATGGCTATGCACTTTCCGGGTTCGCCCTCGACCTCGCTGTAAACACGCAGAAGCTTCTGAACAAACTCGCTGTCCTCGGGAACGCAGTGCGGCTGCTCCTCGATGCCCTTTACATAGTGCACGCCCGCATGCTCCAGCGCTGCGGAAAGGCGCGCCACTACGTCCTCAAGCGCCGCGGAAACGGGATAGCGTATATCGACGCAGCCGCTGATTTTCCCGTCCCTGAGCGAGAATTTGCTGAAAGCAAGCGTCAGTTCACCGGACTGCTCGTCCTCTATTTTCAGCGAAGCGGATTTTCCGTCAGTTTCACCGAATGGGAACATACGCTTCAGCCCGCTGAAAATCTCACGCTCCTTTCCCTCAAGCGGAAACCTGTTGAGAAGCGCGATGAGTGCGGTCAGCGCGTTTATTCCTGCCTGGGGAGTGGAAGCGTGCGCAGACCTGCCGGAGCTATGAATAACTATATCGCCGTTTTCCGCTGCTTCCGCTGTTATCACTGCGCCGGTGCAGTTTGCCTGCATTGCCGCGCGTACTTCGTCATAGCTGACACCGCGCACAGCCGCAGCCGCCTTATCCGGTACCGCATTCGGAATGCTTCCACCGTCGAAATACACCACTTTGCCAGGCTCGCAGCTTCCGGTGATGTCGGCGCGTATCATTCCCTTTTCGATGTTTATTACCGGGAAGCAGCCGTCGGGCGTGAACACCATGGGGGGCAGCTTGTTATTGCGCAGGTAAATTTCTAGGTCGCCGGATCCGTTCTCCTCATCCGTGCCGAACAGCAGACGAACGCCCTTTTTAAGCGGAATTCCGAGTTCCTTTACACAATACAATGCCATGAGCGCCGCAGCGCAGGGTCCCTTGTCGTCTATAACGCCTCTGCCAAGGAGCTTCCCGCTGGTCCTGGTCAGCTGAAATGGAGGGCAGGTCCAGTTGATGGGTTCTGCAGGCACAACGTCAAGGTGGCACAGTATGCCGAGTCCCACCTTCCCGGAGGGAGCGTAATCTGCGGTACCCATCACGTTGTCATGACAGCCGGTCACGAAGCCGTGTTCGCGGCATATTTCAAGCATTTTGTCAAGCGCTCTTCGCGGTTCTGCGCCAAACGGCGCGCCCGGCTCAGCCTCGCCCCTTACGCTTGGTATTTCCACCAGCTGGCGTATTATCTCAAACATTTCTTCACGATGGGAATATATGAATTCAGTGATTTTCTGCTTCATGATGTTTCTCCTTTCAGTCTGTTGTTAGTTTGACATCACTGTGTGCTTTTATTCTGTCTGTGCCGCATGAGTTTCAGCATTCTCGGTCGATTATACCGCTGTATTATCACAAACAGCATATCAAATATCGCAACCGCCACGGAAGTCAGCACAAATACCAGGACAGTGCTGCGCAGCGCCGGAATCACAACGCTCAGCACCACCGGCACAAAGCTTACAGCCACATTCACCTCATGGACGATTTCAGCACAGCACATGTTGCAGACGACCTTCTCCGGTGTGTTCTCTTTCAGCGAGAAACTCCCGGGGACATATGTCGGCAGCTTCACTTTCCAGCTGTGGACTTTCAGCAGCCGGTAAAGCTTCGCCTCTGCCCTGCTTTGTCTGAACCACGCAGTGTTATAATTCACACCGTGTGCGGTAATTCTGTCTACAGCCGCTCCCACAGCCAGACGAACCGCAAAGTGGTAAAAGAACGTCGCAAACGTTATCAGCAATGTGAGAAATACTCCATGTCCCCAGACCAGCCAGCAGACAAGAAATATCACCGACAGTGCCAGGAACGCCAGAGCGCCCTTTTCCATGAAATGCTGAAATCCGGATTTCATGAGCTGTCCTCCATCAATGGCGGTCGAGCATTTCCTCAGCCGCTTTCAGTCCGCTTTCGGTAAGCCCGCCGTCCATTATGCGCGCGAGTTCCTGCTTTCTTCCCTCGTGGTCCAGCGGGATTATGCGGGTGTAGGTGCGCTTGTCGTCAGTCTGCTTCTCAATGAGCATATGGGTCTGCGCCAGCGCCGCTATCTGCGCAAGATGCGTGATGCACAGCACCTGGCGCTTCTCGGCAGTCTGCGCAAGTTTAACGCCCACCTTTGCGGCTGTTCTTCCGCTTATGCCAGCGTCTACCTCGTCGAATATCATCGTCGGGATATCGTCGCCCTCCGCCATGACGCTCTTTATCGCAAGCATAACGCGGGAAAGCTCGCCGCCGCTTGCCGTCTTGTTGAGCGGCTTTGGTTCCTCGCCGGCGTTTGCGGAAATAAGTATCTCCACCTCGTCCATGCCGTTTATCGTTATCTTGTCAGGGCGCACGTCAAAACTCAGCGTTACGTTCGGCATGTTCAGGAATTTCAGCACCTCGCATATTTCAGCGGAAAGCTTTTGGGAAGCCTCGCGACGGCGTTCGCTTATTTCCTCCGCAAGACGCTTGACATGCCCGGCAAGCTCGTGTTTCTCCTCGGAAAGGCGCTCTATCTCACCGTCCAGCCCGGAAAGCTGCGACAGTTCCCTGCGGCAGTCCTCAAGGTAATCCACAAGCTGGTCGGCGTCCATGTTGTACTTGCGGCAGGCGTGCTTCATCGCGGAAACTCTGTCCTCCAGGTCGGCTTCACGTTCCTCGGCGTCGTCGGTGCTGAACGCCATAGAAGCCGCTTCGCCGCTTATGTCCTCAAGCTCCGGCAGGATTTCCTCCAGCCTGCGGAACAGCACGTCCGCCTCGGGAAGCACCGCCCCCGCTACTGCCAGCGAACTCATCGACTGCCGCACCAGGTCTATCGCCCCGGGATTTTCCTCACCGTTGAGCAGGCTGTTCGCGGTGAACAGCGCACCCTGTATCTTCGCGGTATTGCGCAGTTTCTGGAGTTCCTCCTCGAGCCGCTCGCCCTCGCCGTGTTCAAGGTCAAGTTCCGCGAGTTCCTCAGCGATGGCGGTAAGCTGCGCCGTGCGTAATTCACGGTTGCGGTTCTCCTCCTGGAGTTCCTTCAGTTTGCGGGAAAGTTTCGAAAACCTGCGGAATTCCCCGCGGTATTCCTCCAGCGCGCCGGAAAGTTCCCCATAGCTGTCAAGTATCTGCCGCTGATTGTCAGTGTCCATGAGAATGCGGTTCTCATGCTGTCCGTGGATATCCACCAGCAGCTCGCCTATCTCGCGCAGCATAGCAGCCGTGGCCGCTCTGCCGTTTATGCGGGCGCTGCTCTTTCCCTCGGCCGTTATCTCGCGCATGAGCACAAGTTCCCCGTCCTCTGCGGAAAAACCCAGCTCGTTCAGCTTGGACTTCACGCGGTCGGAAATATCGTCAAACAGCGCGGAAACGACTGCCTTAGGCGCCCCGCTGCGGACGATATCCTTTGTAGTCCTGCCGCCGAGCACCGCGTTTATTCCACCGATGATAACGCTCTTACCGGCGCCCGTTTCACCGGTGAACACGTTAAATCTGCTGCCGAATTCCACCGACGCTTTTTCTATTACCGCAAGATTTTCAATCGAAAGCTCCCGTAACAACCGTCATTCTCCTTATCTGGTCATCATCTTTCTGAGCAGCTCCATCAGCTGCACAGCATGGTTTTCAGTTCTTGTGAGGACAAATATCGTGTCGTCCCCGGCGATAGTCCCCACGACAAAGCCAAGGTCCTGTTCGTCGAGAACCACGCATGCCGCATTGGCAAGCCCCGCGCGGCACTTTATCACCACGGTGTTCAAGGCATAATCCAGTGATAATACTGCCTGCGCAAACACGCTGCTGTATTCGGGGGGATTTTCACACTCCGGGGAATAATAGCAGTTCACGCCGTCACCGGAAACTCCCTTGCGTATCTTGAGTTCCCGCATATCGCGGGATATCGTCGCCTGGGTCGTCGGGCAGCCGGCTTCTTCAAGCAGTTCACCCAGCTGCTCCTGAGTCTCGACTTCCTGCGACGAGATTATCTTGAGTATTATGCGCTGCCGCTGTTTCTTATCCATAACGTACCTCTCAGCCGTAAATGAACTTCCTTATTCTGCGCTCCTGCGCCGACGGATTAAGCTGCGAAACTCTGGCGCATATCTTCTGTATCGCCTGGTCGCAGTCTGGCAGGTCGTCGAATTCACGGTGCCAGAATTCCTCAGGGGTGCAGAAAACAGTGCTGCTCCAGCCGTAAAGTTCACCGTATGCGTTGCGCTTCTGCTGCCTGCCGCATATCGTCAGGAACATGCCCATCTGCAGATCCGTCATCGCCTTTTCTATGTGCGCGGAGGTTTCATCGCGAAGCCCCGCGAGCCGCTTTATCTCATGCATCGGCACGCGTCCGTTTTCCTGCACGGCATTGTATATGCGCCACGAAAGCTCCGATACGCGTCCCTCTTCCCAGGCTTCTTCAAAGGACATGCCCTGCCTGCGCACCACGAGGAAGTACGAGTACCATTCCTCTGTGATGTACCCGCTCGACCGGAAAAATACCTTGGCATACGCGATGTCGCTGCGCTCCTCCAGTACGCACATGCGCCATTCCCACGGGTCTGTTTCGGGGTCGCCGGTGTGCCAGCGGACAGGGGTGCCTGCGGGCTGCTCAGTCCAGTCGAAGGGGACTACCGCGTATATTCCCTTGTCGCTGCCGCCACCGAGGGAAAAGCCTGCATTCAGCAGTTCTCTGCAAAAATCATCATAGCACTGTACCATTTCAACCTCCGAAATCCCACAAAAACATTCATCGCAGCGGCTGCATAAGCTTGCGGTTGACTGAGCCGAAAAATCCCTCTCCGGTTTCTATCAGCATGAGGTCCGGCCCACCGGAGCGCATCGTCAGCACGTCGCCGTCGCCAAAAGGATAACCGCTGTCCCCGTCGAAACTTATCGTCACGCGGCTGTCCTGGTAGGAATTCACCCGCAGCTGCACCGTGCGCTCCGCTGAAAAAAGCATGGGGCGCGAAAACAGGGAATGCGGGCATAATGCAGTGTACTCTATGCACTTCATAGCGGGGTCGATTATCGGCCCGCCTGCCGAAAGCGAATATGCCGTGGACCCGGTGGGCGTGCTGAAAATCACTCCGTCCGCACGCAGCCGGGAAACCTCGGTTTCTCCGCAGTACACGCAGAATTCCGGCAGCTTTGACTTGCTGTCGCGGGAAACAACGACGTCATTCAGCGTGTTCTGATGGAGCATTCCACCGTTGGCATAGCTGACTTCCACAGACATCATCATGCGCCTGCTGACGCGGAATTCCCCCAGAATTATCCCGGGAATGCGCTTTATCTCCGACGGCTCCAGATTTGCCATAAAGCCCAGCCGTCCGGTGTTCACGCCCAGCAGCGGAATTTCACAGACAGCCGCAAGCTTTCCGTGGGAGATTATCGAACCGTCGCCGCCGACGGTTATCATGCAAAGGCAGCCCTCTCCGCTTTCCGTGGACTGCGCACCGTTAAGTCCCCCCATGCTGCCGTCGTCGTATTTCAGCGAAAGCGGCGTGATACCGGCGGCAGTAAGCTCCGCGCAGATGTCCTCGGCTATCCTGACGGAATTCCTGTCCCTGCGGTTGTATGAAATTATAACGCGTTTTTCGGTATTCTTGTTCATGATATCAGCCCTTTTCCAGACACATCAGATACTCCACGTTTCCGTCCCCACCGGTTATCGGGGACGGTGCCATGCCTGACACCGCAAATCCGCAGCCCCGCGCAAATCCCGCGATATCATCGCGTATTTTCAGCCGCACGCGCTCATCGCGGACTATCCCCTTTTTGCTGAGATTAGCCTTTCCCGCTTCAAACTGCGGCTTGATAAGCGCCACTGCGCGCCCTCCGCTTTTCAGCAGCCGGAAGATATGCGGAAGAATGAGTTTCAGCGAAATAAACGAAACATCAGTGCCGATAAAATCCACCTGCGGAAGCTCCGCTGTACGTATATCGGTCTGCTCCATGGAAACCACCCGCGGGTCACTGCGCAGGAAATCCACCAGCTGGTCGCGCCCGACGTCCACGGCATAGACTTTCGCTGCGCCGTGCTGGAGCATGCAGTCCGTGAAACCTCCGGTGGAAGAGCCGATGTCGATACACTCGGCGCCGGTAATATCCAGCCGGAATTGCTCCAGCGCCGCTTCCAGCTTCAGTCCTCCCCTGCCAGCGTAACGGAGCTGCTCGACGGTGATTTCAACCTTATCCGCTTCCGCGACCTCCTGGGAGGGCTTGGCGCACGCCTTTCCATTCAGCGACACTCCGCCGCTCTTTATCAGGGACTGCGCTGCCGTGCGGCTTTTGCACATTCCGTTTTCAGTTAAATAAACATCAAGCCGCATAGTTCCTCCATCAGTTGCTTTCAAGCCGCTCCGTCATTGAAGCGCGGTCGAGCCCGAACATCTCAAGCTGCTCCTGCACCGTCCCTGCCGGGACAAATCTGCCGTCCGCGCCGACTGCCTCAAAGCTCCCCGCGTAACCGCGCTCGAGCAGCGCTGCCCCGAACTGCTCTGCAATCCCACCGCGCAGTATTCCCTCTTCAAAAAACACTATGCGGTCGTATTCCAGCGCCTTTTCCAGCGCTTCCTCGGGCAGCGGGGTTATCTTCACCAACCGGAGCCAGTCCACCGGTGCACCCTTTAAGGAAGCCTCCCGCGAAGCGCGCGTCATTTCCCCGGAAAGCCTGCCGTAGCTTACCGCAAGCGTGCTGCCGTGCCTGCCGGAATGGTCGTATTCCGTGCCGGGTCTGATATCCGCAGCCGGTTCCCCACCCTTGGGATAGCGCACAGCGACCACGCCCTCAGTGTTGTAAAGCGCCTGGCTCATGCACATGCGAAGTTCCTCGAAATTCGCGGGGGAATACACCGTAGTATTCGGTATCATCGACAGCATTGAAGCGTCGAAAATGCCCTGGTGCGTTTCGCCGTCCTCTCCGGTAAATCCCGCACGGTCAATGGCAAGCACCACATGCGTTTTTTCAATGGCGCAGTCGTGCACCACCTGGTCGAAACCGCGCTGCAGGAATGTGGAATACACCGCGAAAACCGGCAGCATTCCCTCTACCGCAAGCCCAGCCGCGAACGTCACCGCGTGCTGTTCCGCAATGCCGACGTCAAAATACCGCTCACCGCAGGAACTGCAGAAATAATTCATGCCCGTTGCGTATTTCATAGCCGCGGTAATGCCGCAGATACGGCTGTCCGACTTCCCGAGCCGCTCCAGTTCCCTGCCGAAAACCTTGCTGAAACTCAGTCCTGCCGCAGTCGATTTCTTTGACACCGCGTGGTATTCACCCGGATTGTCCTCAGCGGGGTGCCAGCCCTTCCCCTTGGTGGTGAAAACATGCACCACGCAGGGTCTGCGCATTATCTTTGCGACTGAAAGCGCTTCTATCAGGTCCTCAAGGTCGTGCCCGTTCACCGGACCGATGTACTGAAAGCCGAAATTCTCGAACATGTTGCTGCTGTCGTAGATTGCGTCCTTTATCAGTCCCTTTGCGGTGCGGATAGTTTTCTCCAGCTTGTCGCCGACTATCGGGACCGCAGAGAGCACGGATTTCACATGCTCCTTGGCGCAATAATACTTCCTCGTGGAACGTATATGCGCAAGGTATCTTGCCAGCGCGCCGGTGCTCTTGGAAATGGACATTCCGTTGTCGTTCAGGACTACCACCAGCGGCGCACGGCTCTTGCCCGCGTTGTTCAGCCCCTCGTACGCCATTCCGCCGGTGAGCGCGCCGTCGCCTATGACTGCGGCAACGCTGCAGTACTTACCCTGCAGCCTCATGGCGCT
>HF989381.1 GCA_000432175.1 Eubacterium sp. CAG:786 | reverse complement strand
TGGGGTGTCAAGTTTTATTATACACCATCAATTTTGTTCTATTCAGCGTTTACCTTGGAAAAGCGAATGAGCCCGGCATTTAACCGGACTCATTCTGAACCTATTTTGTTATGGCTTAATCATCAGCTCTTTTCAGCGAGCTTTTTGTTAGCCGTATCAAGTTCCGCCTGGACTGCCGCGCGGATAGTTTCGCGGGTCTGGGTCCAGCTTGCGCCGCTGTTGTAGGCTTCCTTCATCGGATTGTTTATGAGATCGGCAACGTTGGAGGAAACGGCGTTGTACATCTCAATTACCGGGTGCTCGGCGGTCATCTGATTTACAAGGCGGTACATATCCCACTGTTCCTGCGTCCAGTTGTACTCATCAAATGCCTGGCGCTTTCCGATTTCGACAGCCGCCTCACTGTCGCGGGTAGCCATTGCGCAGTTGAGATAAGCTGCTACGCCCTTGGGGTTCTTCGCGCCTTTTATCAGCGAGAATCCGGAAACTCTCGCCGGGAGGTAATACTCGTCGGCGTCGGTGCATTTCGGCATGGGGACGAACATCACATCTTCCTGGTTGTTTGCGAAATCCTGAATGTAGTTGTTATAAGGATACATTGCGTACAGACCTACCGGATAGAACAGCGTTTTTCCATCGGCAACACGCCTCGGCTGAACCTGCCAGTTATACTGCGCTTTCGGGAACTGTAGATTGTTCTTATTCATATCCAGCATAAAGTTCTGCGCCTTTTCAATCATGGCGTTGTCAAGATTCTGCACGATCTTTCCGTCGCTCATGCCGACATATGGAACGCCTGTAGTAAGGGAAAATCCGCTTTCAAACCACCAGCCGTCGGTAGCGTATTTTTCAGCGTCAACATCGCAGAATTTGGTCATCATATCCCAGAATGTTTCCCATGTCCACTTGCCCTCTGCGAGAAGCTCCGCCGGGTCGTCAAGGGAATTGTCACGGATAGTGTTCTTGTTGTAGAACATCACGCAGTCGCCTTCTACGTCAACAGCGCCTACATAGTGTCTTCCGTTGAACGCAAACTGCTCGTTTACCGCGCTCATGGGTGCCCACAGCTCGCTGCTGAAATCAACGTAATCATCGAGCGGGTCGAACATTCCGCTGATAGCGCCCTTGGGGAACACGTCCATGTCACCTGCACTGAACATATCCGGGGAATCGTCCGCCTGCACCAGCACTGCCAGCTTATCGTAGCGGCTGTCCCACGGGGTGTTGACGTACTCTATCCTGCCGCCGAACTGGCTCTGGAACATCTCCAGTGCCGGAGCCACCGGCTGTCCCTCTGCGGGATTCAGATCCCATGATGAGAGGAACTTTACAACGCCGTTTTCCAGCTTTTCAGCGCCGATGTCGATTTCCGCGATTTTGTCCGCGTCATCCTTGTTCATGGTTGCCGTGGTAGCCGCGGTTGTCACCTGCGCCGGAGAGTTGGAGGAGGCCGGAGCGCTGCTCATTTCCTGCTGCTCGTCGCAGCCCGTAACCGCGAGGACGGAGCATATCGCAAGCGCCGCTGCTGTGAGTCGTGTGATATTTTTCATTCTGCTCATTCCTTTCGTAAACGGAATTACTTTCTTCTGGTCGCGAAAAGCACGCCGGCTGCGATAACCGCTGCGCCTGCTACTGATGCGATTCCGGAAACGCCGGTGTCGGGATT
>HF989380.1 GCA_000432175.1 Eubacterium sp. CAG:786 | reverse complement strand
TCGTGGTGGCTTCGAGAGCGTCGTCGCTGACGGTGCCGATGTAGTTCTGGCGCACCGTTGCGTCTATCTCGCGCAGCTTTGCATATACGCCCTCGTACTTTTCCGATGTGCCTATCTTCGAGTTGTAGATATTCAGGGACACCGTCCAGGTGAGGACGAAGGTTATCGCACAGCCGATGGCGACAAGGCTTATCGCTATGCCGAGGGATATTTTCTTGTTCAAGGTGCTGTTCCTTTCTCAGACCTTAAGATACTTGCCGGTGCTGAATACGGTGCCCACCGCGCCGAGCAGCGCGCCCGCGCCGCAGTTTACCGCGAGGACTATCCACATGATGTCGCTGAACGGTATCAGCCCGTAGAAGCCGAGCATCTGCCACAGCGTGAGGTCGGTGGAAAAGAGCGAGAACACCGCGTCATACACCACCCAGGTGAGCCCCCAGGCAGCGGCGCCCGCGAGAATGCCGATGAACATGCCCTCGACAAAGAACGGGGTCTTGATGAACGCGCTGGTGGCGCCGACGTAGCGCATTATGCTTATCTCGTTGCGCCGCGCGAAAACGCTGGTGCGTATCGTGTTGGAAACTATCACTATGCTGACGATGATGAGCGCGAGCAGCACTGCGCCTGCAATTATCGAGAACGTGTTGCGTATCTCGATGAGCGCACTTGCGAAGTCATACGGTGCCTGCACCTTTTCCACGCCCTCGACGGAGCTTATTTCCGTGACTGCCTGGCGTATCTTGGTGATATCTCCCACCCGTACCAGGAATGTTTCGGGCATGGGGTTCTCGTCGAGGTAATCCAGCAGCTCGCTGAATTTGCCCATTTTCTGCCGGAAATCTTCCAGACCCTCTTCCTTGGAGCGGTATGTTATCTCAGAGATGTTGTCGTTTTTTTCAAGGACGCTGCGGATATGTTCCGTCTGCTTCTGGGTTACGCCCTCGTTGAGATATATTGCTATTTCGTTGGTATCCTCGATGTTCTTCATGATGGTGTTGACGTTCATCATCAGCAGGACTGAACAGCCCACCAGCAGCAGGCTCACCATGAGTATGCTGAAGCTTGCAAAGGACATCAGCAGGTTCTTCCACACGGAGGATATTCCCTTTTTCACAAGGTATGTGACATTACTCGTCCTCATCTGAACCTCCGATATTGTCGTCGAATGTTATCGCGCCGTCCTGGATATTGATTATCCTGCCGCCGAAGTGCTTGACGAGGTCGTGCTCGTGCGTGACCATGATTATCGTCGTGCCCGCGGAGCGGTTGATATCCTTCAGCAGCTCGACTATCTCGTAGGAAAGCTGGGGGTCGATGTTGCCCGTGGGCTCGTCCGCGATTATCAGCCCGGGGTCGTTTGCGAGCGCCCTTGCTATCGCGACGCGCTGCTGCTCGCCGCCGGAAAGCTCCTTCGGCTTGCTGCGCGCCTTGTGCGCGAGGTCAACGAGGTTCAGCACATACGGCACGCGCTGTTTTATGAAGCGGCTGCTCTGGTCGGCGATACGCAGCACGAAAGCCACGTTCTCATAGACGTTCAGCTCCTGTATCAGCCGGAAATCCTGGAACACCATGCCGATAGAGCGCCGGAATTTCGCTATCTTGTTGCCCTTGACCTTGGCAAGGTTGTATCCATTGACGAACACCCTGCCGGAGGTGGGGGTTATTTCTCTTGTCATGAGCTTTACCAGCGTGGATTTACCCGCTCCGCTGCCCCCGACGATGAACACGAATTCCCCGTCGTTTATCCGGAGGTTGATATCCTGGAGCGCGTCTACTCCGCTGGAGTAGTGCACGTTGACATTCTTTAATTCTACCATTGTTATTCTCCCTCGGAATACAGATATTTTCCCTAATCGTTTTATGTGCGGGGCTTTTTCAGCCCTCTATAACACTTCAAATGGCTGTCCCGTTTTTGTCGGGGCAGCCAGTTTTTTGCAGTAATGGCGCCGTTTTATCAGAATTTTGTCGGATTAGCGGCGAGGTATTTCTTGACCATCAGCGCTATCTTGAAGATTATCGCATGGTCGAATTCGCGCAGGTCGAGGCCTGTCAGCTTCTTTATCTTGTCCAGACGGTAAACCAGCGTGTTGCGGTGTACGAACAGCTTTCTTGAGGTCTCGGAAACGTTCAGGCTGTTCTCGAAGAACTTCTGGATAGTGAACAGCGTTTCGTGGTCGAGGGACTCTATGCTGTTCTTCTTGAACACTTCCTTGAGGAAGGTCTCGCACAGCGTTGTGGGCAGGTGATAGATAAGGCGCGCGATACCGAGGTTGTCGTAGCTTACGATGTTCTTGTCGGTGTCGAATACCTTTCCCACCTCGAGCGCGGTCTGCGCTTCCTTGAAGGAGCGCGCGAGGTCCTTTACGCCTACCACGGGGGTGCCTATGCCGACGTTCACCTTGGTGAAGAACTCGCTTGAAAGCGTGTCGGAGATGGAGCGCGCAAGCTTTTCAAGGTCGCGCACGTCTATGTTGTTCTTTACTTCCTTGACGAGGACTATGTCGGTTTCGGTGATGTTGAAGACGAAATCCTTGTTCTTATCCGGGAAGAGGTTCTGTATAACGTCGTATGCGGAAACGTCGTTTGAGGAAATAACGCTGATGAGGAACACAACTCTGCTGATATCGGAGTTGAAGTGCAGCTCGCGCGCCTTGAGGCTGATGTCGCCCGGCAGCACGTTATCGAGGATTATGTTCTTGACGAAGTTGTTGCGGTCGTACTTCTCGTCGTAGTACTGCTTGATACCCGAGAGGGATATCGCGATAACGCTCGCGTACTTTCCGGCAGGCTCGTCGGTGCCCTCGACGAAAACTGCGTAGTCGGGCTTTACGTGTATGCCGAACGGCTTGTAGGTGTAGCCGTCGCGTATGAAAACTTCGTGGGAGTCCCCGAGCTCGATGGGGAAGAAGTCGTTGCCGCCGCCTACTCTTGTCAGGTCGCTGCATGCGATTATGGTGCCGTTTTCGTCAATAACGCCGATAACGCGGTTGACTGCGTCCTTCATCTGGTGGACGATGCCCTGGAAAAGTCTGTTTGACATTTCTTTTACCTCTTTCTGCGAAAGCTGCGCTGCGCCAATGCCCGTATCCCCCTTCAAGAACCCCTCTGGGTCAGGGAAACGCAGCTGACGGGTGCGCTTATTATGTTTCCTGCCCGCGGATACGGATATACGGATATATTAGTCCGGTTTTCGGGCATAGTTTTTTCCTAATCTATATTGTACTAAAAAAATCAGAAAAAATCAAGGGTTTTTTATCTATTATGTAAAAATTCCTTTATTTTTTTCGGCAGGCTTGCAAATTTATCCGAAAAGTAATATAATAAAATAGCATAATATGATCACAGTGGGCGTTTTATCCTCATGTATCATAACTATTTGTAGAAAAAGAGGTAAGTATAACAATGTGTAATTGCAGTAAGGGAAAATATTACATCACCACCCCCATCTACTATCCGTCGGGAAACCCGCATATCGGTCACTGCTACACCACCGTGGCATGCGACACCATCGCGCGTTTCAAGAGAATGCAGGGCTATGACGTGATGTTCCTCACCGGCACCGACGAGCACGGTCAGAAGATAGAACTCAAGGCAGAGGAAAAGGGCGTCACCCCGAAGGAATACGTTGACGAGATAGTTGCGAACTTCAAGCGCCTGTGGGACACCATGGGCATCAGCTACGACAGGTTTATCCGCACCACCGACGACTACCACGTTTCCGCGGTGCAGAAGATATTCAGGACCCTGTACGACAAGGGCTACATCTACAAGGGCGAGTACACCGGCAAGTACTGCACCCCCTGCGAGAGCTTCTGGACAGAGAGCCAGCTGGTTGACGGCAAGTGCCCCGACTGCGGCAGGGAAGTCATCGACGCCCACGAGGAAGCGTACTTCCTGCGCCTTTCCGACTATGCGGAAAAGGTGGAGAAGTTCCTCACCGAGACCGATTACCTCCAGCCCAGGAGCCGCGTCAACGAGATGGTGAACAACTTCATCAAGCCCGGACTTGAGGACCTGTGCGTTTCAAGAACAAGCTTCAAGTGGGGCGTGCCGGTGGATTTCGACCCGGGACACGTGGTTTACGTCTGGGTGGACGCGCTCTCCAACTATATCACCGCGCTGGGCTATGACAACGACAAGTACGACGACTTCAGCAAGTACTGGCCGGCTGACCTGCACATGACTGCAAAGGAGATAGTACGTTTCCACTCCATCGTATGGCCCATCATTCTCATGATGCTCGACCTGCCCCTGCCGAAGCACCTTTACGGCCACGGCTGGATAAACTTCAACGGGCAGAAGATGTCCAAGTCCCTGGGCAACGTCATCGACCCGTTCGTGCTGGCTGAGCGCTACGGCAGCGACGCGGTGCGTTACCAGATACTCCGCGACATGCCCTACGGCTCCGACTGCAACTTCTCCAACGAGATAATGATAGGCAGAATTAACACCGACCTCGCGAACGACCTCGGCAACCTGGTTTCCAGGACCGTTGCGATGGCTGACAAGTACTTCGGCGGCACACTCCCCGAGGAGAAGAAGGCAGAGCCCATCGACGACGAACTCCGCACAATGGCTGCGGCGCTGGTGGAGCCGGTTTCCGGGCTCATCGAGGAAGCGCAGCTTTCCAAGGCGCTGGAGGAGATATTCAAGGTGGTTTCCCGCGCGAACAAGTACATCGACGAGACCGCTCCGTGGGTGCTCGCAAAGAGCGAGGAGAACATGCCCAGACTTGCGGCAGTGCTCTACAACCTGCTGGAGAGCATCCGCATATGCTCGGGGCTGCTGTTCCCGTTCATGCCCAGGACCATGCCCAGGGTATGGGAGCAGATAGGCGCGGACGAGAGCATGACCGCATACGACACCCTGGGTACGTTCGGCGTACTGCCGCAGAACGTCACCGTCCACAAGGGAGAGGTGCTGTTCCCGAGAATTGACATGGAAAAGGAGATAGACGAGCTGAACAGCCTGCTCACTCCCGCAAAGACTATCCGTGAGGACGAGGACCTCGACAAGGCTAACGTCATCACCATCGACCAGTTCGCGGAAGTCAAGCTGCGCAGCGGCGAGATAACCGCGTGCGAAAAGGTGAAGAAGTCCAAGAAGCTGCTGAAGCTCACCGTTGACGACGGCAGGAACGGCAGACAGATAGTTTCCGGCATCGCTAACTGGTACCAGCCCGGGGACCTTATCGGCAAGAAGATAGTTTTCGTTGCGAACCTCGCTCCCGCAAAGCTGTGCGGTGAACTCAGCGAGGGCATGATACTCGCGTGCGACGCCGGCGACAACGACGTGCGCGTGCTGTTCCTCGACAAGGACGTTCCGAACGGAAGCACGATAAGATAAATTCGTAATTCGGAATATAGTTTTGCGCAGCCCGTCACTTTATCCATTTGTATTGTGCACACAAGTGCGCAAAACTCGAATTCCGAATTGATTTGGGGGTGTTTTTTTGGATATATCAAGAATGGCGAATATATCGGCGGTGAACCAGACCACGTTGACGCATTCCGCTGAGCACCGCACGCAGGAGAAGTCCTCGACGCTGGCAGCGGATCACACCGACGCGTTCATAAAATCCGAGGGAACATTCACCCCCGCGTATACTAAAAAGTCCGCGCAGAAGCAGGCGAGCGACAACAACCTCACCCAGCGCGAGGACAGCGAGGACACCGTCAGCGCGATAAAGCAGAACCAGGGCGGGAGCCGCATAGAACTCATGACCCAGGGCGTTCAGCACATAATCCGCGCGATGTTCGTCAAGCAGGGGGAAGTCATCACGGGCAGCGTGCCCAGCGTCGGCGCGAAGCTGTACGCCGAGGAGCTTCTCTCGCAGATAAGAAAGCTTTACGGCAACACCGAAGCGGACGAGAATTCCATGCAGTACTGGTCGGCTGAGAACACGGCTGAACGCCTGCTGACGTTCTTTGAATGCGTTTCGGTGGAGGGCGACAAGTACGAACTGCTGGACAGAAGCTTCCGTGGGGCGTTCAACGACACGGAACAGCTTTTCGGCGGCAGGGGCAGACTTCCGCTGGAAAGCTACGAAACAAGGGCGCTGGTGATGGAGCGCTATTTCAACAGGTGAACATGGGAATATTCGACACACATGCGCATTATCTCCGCGAGGATTTCGGCGACGGGCTTGACGGCCTGCTTGCCGGAATGCCGGAGAGGGGCGTTGAAAAGATAATGGCGGTGGGCTATGACCTGGCTTCCTCCGAGGAAGAAGCCGACCTTGCCCGGCGCTATAGTTTTATTACGGCTGCTGCGGGAATTCACCCGGAGAACGTCGCGGGGCTGCCTGACGACTGGCTGCAGCAGGTGGAAAGTCTGCTGGCGCGGGAGGAAGTCACCGCGCTGGGGGAGATAGGGCTGGATTATCACTATGATGGGTACGACAAGGCTCTGCAGGCGGAGGTTTTCGAGCGGCAGCTCATTCTCGCGCAGAAGCTGGATATGCCGGTGATAATCCACAGCCGCGACGCCTGCGAGGACACGATGGCGCTCCTGCGGAAGTACAGACCCCGCGGGGTCATGCACTGCTTCTCCTACAGCCTCGAAATTGCCCGGGAGGTAGTCAGGCTTGGCATGTACGTCGGCTTCACCGGGGTGCTTACGTTCAGGAATTCAAAAAAGGCGTGGGCTTCCTGCGCGGAAGTCCCCATGGACAGGCTGCTGCTTGAAACGGACAGCCCCTACATGGCGCCGGTGCCGCACCGGGGGGAGAAGTCCCACAGCGGCATGATAAAGTACACCGCCGCGAAGATGGCGGAGATAAAGGGCGTTTCCGCAGAGGAAATGACCGGGATATGCCGCGAAAACGGCGAAAGGCTGTTCGGGTTATGAGCAGTATAACAGTCAGGGCAGCGCTTGCGGACGATATGCAGGAGCTGCTGAACATACGCCGTGAAATGCTGGCGATAGTGAACAACGTACCGGAGAGTGGCATTTCGGACGAGATAATGCAGCGATCAGAGGAGTATTTCAGGGGCGGCGACCAGACTACAGCGCTGGCGTACTGCGGGGAAAGGCTCGCGGGGTGCGCCACTATATGCTGGCTGGCGGTAATGCCGACATATTCCCACCCGTCCGGCAAAAGAGCGCACATCATGAACGTGTATACCCGCGCTGAGTTCCGCAGAATGGGAGCGGCGCGTAAAATGGTGACGTTTCTGCTTGACGAGGCGCGCAGGCGCGGTGCGACAAGCATAACGCTGGACGCGACTGAAAGCGGCAGACCGCTTTATGGGGCACTTGGCTTTCGTGGTTCTGAAGAACACATGGAGCTTATTTTGAACTGATTCTATTGGAGGAAACATGGACGCAGACGGCAACCGAAGTACCGGCGCACAGCCGGAGGAAGAAAGGCAGAACACCCACAGGGTGCGCAGATTTATGCTGGGCTGGCTGGTGGCTCTCAACAAGGGGATCACCAGGCTGCTGAAAAAGGCGCTCGGGTCGGACTACATGGCAGTGACGGAGGACGAAGTCCTCGATATGGTGAACGCGCTGGCACAGACCCCTGACGACGACGGTGGGGAGAACGTCATCGAGGAAAGTTCCGCGCAGATGATAAACAACATCTTCGAGTTCAGGGACCTGACCGCCGGGGACGTTATGACGCACCGCACGAACATCGTCGGGGTGGATATCTCAGTCAGCCTGGACGACATCATTTACCTGGCGCTGGATATGGGCTTTTCGAGGATCCCGGTGTACGAGGACAGCATAGACAAGATAGTCGGCATAATCATCGTCAAGGACCTTCTCTGCCTTGTGGGAAAGGACAGAGCGGACCTCGACGGCTTCGACATGCACGATTTTATCCGCAGCGTGAACTTCGTGCCGGAGTCATGTCCCTGCTCAGAGGTGTTCAAGTCCCTCACCAGCCTTAAATCGGGCATGGCGGTGGTGGCTGACGAATATGGCGGCACTGCTGGCATAGTCACGCTGGAGGACATCATCGAAGCGGTCATGGGCAACATTCAGGACGAGTACGACGACGAGAAATCCGACATCGTGAAGGTGAGCGACGGCGTTTACGACGTATGCGGTGAAGCCGACCCGGACGAGGTTTTCGGGCTGTTCGGGGTGGAGCTTCCCGAGGAGCACGAGTACGAAACGATAGCGGGCTTTGTGACGGATAAGCTTGGCTTCTGCCCTGAGGGGGACGAAACAGTACCCCCGTGCGTTGAGTACGAGGGCGTGAAGCTGGTGGTCATGCAGGTAGAGGACCGCTGCATTAAGAAGATACGCGCTTCCCGCATGCAGGGGGAGAGCGCGCCCGCAGCTGACGAGGACTGATATGGCAGTGATACGTTCAAGAAAAAAGCGCGCGCAGGAAGTCATTTCGCTGCTGCGCGGGGAATACCCGGACGTGAAATGCGCGCTGATATACAGCCAGCCGCACGAACTCCTGATAGCCACGAGATTATCTGCGCAGTGCACCGACAAGCGCGTTAATATGGTCACTCCGGCGCTGTTCGGGCGCTTCCGCAGCATTGACGAATTCGCGGCTGCGGACGTTGAAGAGGTCGGGGAATATATCCGCACCTGCGGGCTTTACAAGACGAAAGCGCAGGACATCGTGGGAATGTGCGCGATGCTCCGGGACGTGTACGGCGGTAAGGTCCCCGACAGCATAGAGGAGCTTGTGAAGCTCCCCGGGGTGGGGCGCAAGACCGCGAA
>HF989379.1 GCA_000432175.1 Eubacterium sp. CAG:786 | reverse complement strand
AATTCCGAATTCCGAATTCCGCATTCCGAATTGAACTTAAGTTCCGAATTAAATTAATGTTTCGCGTTACGGCTCGGAGCCACGCTTCACATCAGTCCTCTCCTTTGTAGAAGAGCCAGTTCTGTATCTTCTGCGGTATCTCCCTGCCGCCGAAGCTGAATTCCGGCAGCTTGTTGAGCGTGACGTAGAGGTCGTTGCCGAAGTACTCCTGCAGCATTTCGTTGGAAAGGCGCTTGGGGTTCGGGGAGGGCGTTCCGTCGAAGTCGAGGAGCGGGCTTCCGCCGCCGGCAGTCTCGTAGATGAAGTCGCCGTTCCATACCATGTAGTACAGCCACATGGTGTTGTTCGCCTTTATTCCCTCGGGGTCGGGGATATAGCCGCACTCGGACAGGGTGAGCATCTTGCCGGTCTCCTCGACGCCTGCGACTTCTGCGCAGTACTTCTCAAAGCCCTTCAGCTCGCTGTAGCACTTCGCGTAATATTCGGAGATGGCTTCTGCGGAGGTGTCCTCGTTGTCATAGTAGCGGTCGATGCCCGCGATGTCGTAGGAGTTCGGGTGGATAGCGGTGTGCGGGTTCTGACCGTTCCACACCCAGATGATGTTTGTCAGCTTGTGGTAATTCTCGAGCCTGTCGTAGATCATGTACCACAGCTTCTGGAACACCTCGTTCGTCGCGCTGTCCCTGCCCTGCAGTCCCCACCAGAACCATGCGTTGCCTGCCTCGTGCAGCGGACGGAACAGTATCGTCACGCCCTCGCTCTCCATGCGCTGTATCTTGGTGGCGATGAGGTCGATGTCGTGTATAACGGTTTCGTATTCCTTAGTTCCCGGGGTGACTGCCTTCACCTGGTCGAAGTTGGTTATCTCGTCGGTGTAGAATGCATACCCGCCGTCAGGGTTGTCGATATCCTTAGGGACGTTCCAGTGCCATGTGAACGCGCACAGTCCACCGGAATTCTTTGACCACTCTATCGCCATGTCTATCATGTCGTCGCTGGTGTAGCTGCCAGTGCTGAAGATGAAATCAAAGCCCTTCATCGCGGTGAGGTCCCTGGTGGCGTTGTAGAAAACCAGGTCCTCATAAGCGGAGATGTCCATCTGCTGCTGGCAGGTTATCACCTGCTTGCCGTAAACGCTGCGCAGGTAGTTCCACACTTCCATGGTCTTTTCGTTGGTCTGCGCGTTCTCGGAGACCGGCTTGGTGGCGTCCACTTCCTTTGCCTCAAAGGAAGCCTTCAGCGCGTCGAAATCCGTTTCGTATGCGAGCGCGACGTCCATGTCGATGTCGCCGTCCTCGGTGAGCGCTATCGGGTTGGAGAGCAGCTGTGCGCCGTCGCTGTCGGGGACGCTGGTTTCCCCGGTGGCGGGGGAGCCGCTTTCAGCCGCGGAGCTGGTGCTTTCCGCGAGAGTTTCGGACTTGCCGCATGCGGTGAGCGAGAGCGCCATTGCCGCTGCGAGCATAATTGAAATAAACTTTCTCATTTGAATTACCTCATCTGAATAATGTGCATTTTCCGCTTTTCCTGTAGTAATCTATGCGCTGCTGAATGACTTCCCGCGTGGTGCGGTAGTATTCCGCGAGGCAGTCTATGCAGAAGAATTCCGTGTCGCTGCGGGAGACCAGCTTCTGATGTATCGCGATATCGTCGGAGCCGAGCCTTGCACCGCACCTGCGGCAGGTGGAATAATTCCCCATCAGACCTTAACGACCTTTGCGCGCAGCACAACGCAGCCGTGGGGCTCGACGGTGGTGCAGAAGCGCTCGGTGAACGTGCCGAGTTCCTCGTGCTTCCAGCAGTCGTAGACGGAAAGACCGCGCCCTGAAGCGGTTGTGAGACCGATATCCCAGAACTGCAGGCTCATTTCGCCGACACGGTCGCCGAAGTTGAACATGCCGATGGCGTAATCGCCGTTGGAAAGCGGCTTGACGAGTGAGAAAACATTGTCGGGGTTGTTCCACTGCTTTATGCAGTAGGGACCGCGGCACTCGATATCCTGGTTGATGGCGATGACGTCCTTGTTGGTGAGAATTTCCTTGGTGGCGGGGGTCATGCGACGGATATCGCAGCCTATCATCAGCGGGGAATTCATGATAGCCCACAGGCTGAAATGCGTGCGGTATTCCTCGTCGGTGCAGCCGCCGAGCTTCGGCATCGTCTCACCGCTGTCCGCGATGACGTTGACGCCCTGTTCGGTGGAGTTTATCCACTCGTTGTTGCTGCCGCCGTGCATTCCCACCACAAGCATGTCGATGTCGTTGTGGCAGAAGTTGCCGCCGTAGCACTCATTGCCTATCTGCGAGAGCGCAAGGCGCTTGATGGATTCCCAGTTATCCTGGATATCGCCGGTGGAACGGAACAGGTGCGCGCCGCTTTCCCTTATCCACTTGTACACGTCGTCGTTGCCCCAGTTGCAGGCAGAGAACATGATGTCGCGGCCGCAGTTGCGCAGGGCTGTGCTCATTCTCTTGTAGAGGATTTCCCCGGGGATATGGTCGGGCTTGTAGCAGTAGTCGTACTTGAGGTAATCCACGCCCCACTCCGCGAAAGTCTCCGCGTCGTCGAACTCATGCTCGAAGCTTCCCGGGTGGCCGCCGCAGGTGTGCGTGCCCGCGCAGGAATACATGCCGAATTTCAGCCCCTTGCTGTGCACGTAGTCAGCCACGGGCTTTATGCCCTCGGGGAACTTCCAGCGGTCGGGTACGAGCCTTCCGTTACTGTCGCGCTGCTTCTCGCTCCAGCAGTCGTCGATGACTATGTACTCATAGCCCGCGTCCTTCAGCTCCGACGCCATAGCGTCTGCGGCTTCCCTGATGAGCTTGTCGTTTATTTCCCAGGTGAATGTGTTCCAGGAATTCCAGCCCATAGGCGGCGTCAGCCCTAAAAATTTGTTGTTCATAGATTTCTCCTTATAACTTCATTTTGCTTAACGATTTCGGTTAAACCGCGGTTATTCAAAGCCATTATAGCATAAAGGAGGGAAAAAAGCAACAGAATTTTTTAAAACAATTCTTGATACGTAATTATGAATTAACCTCTGTCACACCTTTCCCCCTGCGCATATAATGTACCAGTGTATTATGGTCACCTCTAAAAACCTTGTTTGAGTGAAAACCGGTCTTTAGAGGTTCCCTTATGACAACGGAGGTAACGTATGCGAAGTCTTGACATGATATCCCCCGGGGAAAGCGCGGTGGTGAATTCCCTCGGGGCGCACGGGAGCATGCGGCGCAGGCTGCTTGACATAGGTCTGGTAGAGGGGACGCGGGTGGAATGCGTGGGGGTAAGTCCCATGGGTGACCCAGCAGCCTACCTTATCCGGGGAGCGGTGATAGCAATAAGGAAAGCCGACAGCCGCAGCGTTATTATTGAGGAGGCGCGCCATGGGTCTGACGAGTAATTCCACGGGGTTTTCCGCAGGACTGTGCCCGGAGGTGAAGCGGCATTCCCCGGAGGAGAGGATAATCGCCATCGCGGGTAATCCAAACGTCGGCAAGAGCACGATATTCAACGCGCTCACCGGCATGCGCCAGCACACCGGCAACTGGCCCGGAAAGACGGTCTGCGCGGCGCAGGGGGGCTGCGACCTCGGGGAATTCCGCTGCACCCTCGCGGATATACCCGGCACGTATTCCCTGCTGGCGCATTCCGCTGAGGAGGAAGCCGCGCGGGACTTCCTGTGCTTCGGTGACATAGACGCGGCAGTGGTGGTCTGCGACGCGACCTGCCTGCAGCGCAGCCTTAACCTC
>HF989378.1 GCA_000432175.1 Eubacterium sp. CAG:786 | reverse complement strand
AATACGCGCTGATAAAGGCGATGAACACCGGACGCGCCTGCGTTGTTGACAAGCCGGAAATCGCGCAGACCGTTTCAGCGATAACCGGGATCCCCGCGCAGAGGCTGTCTGCGGATGAAGCCGCTCAGCTTGCCGGGCTTGAAACGCAGCTGAAAAAGCGCGTCGTCGGACAGGATAAGGCAGTGGAACTGGTGTCAAATGCAGTCCGGCGCGGAAGGACAGGTTTAAAGGAGCCCGACCGCCCCACCTGCTCGTTTCTGTTCCTGGGGCAGACCGGCGTTGGTAAGACGGAACTCGCAAAAGCGCTTGCCGAAGCCGTTTTCGGGGACGAAAAGCGCATGATACGCTTCGACATGTCTGAGTTTATGGAGAAGCATTCAGTTTCCAAGCTGATAGGCTCCCCTCCCGGATATGTGGGTTATGAGGAAGAGGGACAGCTGATAAAGCGGGTGCGCAGCTCTCCGTATTCCGTGGTGCTTTTCGACGAGGTGGAAAAAGCTCACCCCGACGTGCTCAATCTGCTTCTCCAAATTCTCGAGGAAGGCTCGCTGACTGCCTCGGACGGGCGCAGCGCTGATTTCCGCAGCACTATAGTAATAATGACCGGCAACATCGGCGCCGAACAGCTTTCAAGGAACGCGCTGGGCTTCGCCGGGCAGCAGGACACCGCTGAAACTGATGTGATGTCCGCGCTGAAAAAGCAATTCAGCCCGGAACTCATCAACCGTATCGACAACGTGATAGTGTTCCGCAAACTCGGCGGAGAACAGCTTGAACAGGTATGCCGCATACTTCTCAGCAAGCTTGCGGGGCGCGCTGCACAATGCGGTATTTCCCTCAGCTTCACGGACGACACGGTGCGTCATATCTGCCGCCGCGTCACCCAAGACCCACGGGAGCGCAGCATGGGTGCGCGTCCACTGCGCCGCACGATAACCTCGGAGATCGAAGATAAACTTTCCTGCATGATGATCTCCGGGGAACTGAAAAACGGCTGCCGCGCCGAGGTCTGCGAGAACTCCGGGGAGCTTTCAGTACGTGTTATGACCACGCAGTAAAAAAAAATAAACTTTTTTTGCAAAAGCCCTTGACAAATCACAATTGGTGTGATATAATATTTAAGTACTCAGGAGAACAGAGTTCTTGAGAGTGCTTGATATCGCGGGATGGAGCAGCTCGGTAGCTCGTCGGGCTCATAACCCGAAGGTCGTCAGTTCGAATCTGGCTCCCGCAACCACATAAGAAAACGTCGGCAATAGTCGGCGTTTTCTTTTCGTCTTTTATAGCCCTATCCGTCAGTTAACGCCGACGGATTTTTTGCTTGATGAAACCCACGGCGCTTATTGACTATTCCCGCGCAAAGTAGTATAATAGTTGGTATCACGACTTTAATTGAAAAGGATATTATAATATGGAAAGAATCTATCCCAAAGCCACAGTCACCGAAAAAGGCGAAAAAGCCCTGCGCAACGGTCACCCGTGGGTCTATGCCGAAGAGATAACCAGCATCAACGGCGATTACGAAAACGGAGGGCTTGCCGATGTTTTCAGCCGCAAGGGACGCTATCTCGGCACCGGCTACATCAACGACAACTCCAAGATACGTATTCGCGTGATCTCACGTAATGCAAACGACAAATTCGACAGGGACTTCTACGCGCGCCGTATCCGCTACGCGCTGGATTACCGCAGGACCGTCATGGGCGCCGAGGACTTCCGCTGCTGCAGACTGATCTTCGGTGAAGCGGACAGCTTCCCCGGTTTTACCGTGGACCGCTTCGGCGACGTGCTGGTGACCCAGGTGCTTTCCCTCGGAACGGAACGCATAAAGGAAACGCTCTACGAACTTCTCGTGCAGACCCTCGCAGACATGGGCGAAACTGTGACAGCCCTCTACGAGCGCAACGACGTGAAAATACGCGAACTCGAGGGCATGGAAGAGTATAAGGGCTTCTGGCACGGCGCGGGGCTCAGCACCGACCTTTCCGGCGTGACTGAAATAACCGAGAACGGCATAAAATACACCGTGGACTACATAAACGGTCAGAAAACCGGGTTCTTCCTGGACCAGAAGTACAACCGCCAGGCTATCCGTCGCATTGCAGAGGGCCGCACCGTGCTGGACTGCTTCACGCACACGGGCGCATTCGCACTGAATGCAGCCGCTGCCGGCGCAAAGCTGGTCAACGCTGTGGACATCTCCGCAGACGCCGTTGAAATGACGCGCCGCAACGCCGAACTCAACGGGCTTTCCGGCAATATGGAATTCACAAAGGCCGACGTTTTCGACCTGCTCACCGACCTCTACCGCAAGGGAGGGCACCCGTATGACTTCATCATACTCGACCCGCCTGCATTCACCAAAAGCAGCAGCACCGTGAGATCCGCAGAACGCGGCTACAAGGAGATAAACCTCAAGGCTATGCGGCTGCTTCCCCGGGGCGGCTACCTCGCGACCTGCTCCTGCTCGCACTTCATGACTGAAACGCTGTTCCGGCATATGCTGCACGACGCTGCGGCAGACGCGGGGGTTTCGCTGCGGCAGATAGAAGCGCGCAGGCAGTCCCCCGACCACCCGATACTCTGGAACGTTCCGGAAACCGATTACCTCAAGTTCTACATATTCCAGGTGGTGTGACATGACCGAAAAAGACCTTATCCCAGGGACCGTAGTCCAGCACTTCAAGAGAAAAATGCTGACGGAAGCCGAACGCGCTGATTCCACACAATATTTATATGAGATACTCGGGGTGGCGCACCACACCGAAACCGGCGAAAAGCTGGTGGTATACCGCGCCCTCTACGGCGAAGGGAAGATATGCGCGCGCCCGCTTGATATGTTCCTTTCAGAAACCGACCACGAAAAATACCCACAGGCGGAACAGAAATTCCGCTTTGAACCGTTGAAATAATTTCAACATTTATTCCCCGGAAGGGAGCGACCAATGAAACAAGCAAAATATGTAGATATGTGCAGCGGTCCGATACTCCGCAAGATGATAGTATTCACGCTGCCAATAATGTTCTCAGGACTTTTCCAGCTGCTTTTCAACGCGACGGATATCATCGTCGTGGGGAGATTTGCAGGCGACAACGCACTGGCTGCGGTGGGCTCCAACACGGCGCTGATAAACCTCATGACAAACCTGTTCATCGGGCTTTCCATAGGCGCTAACGTCGTCGCTGCGCGGTACTGCGGCGCGAAAAATATTCCCGAGCTGAAAAAGACAGTCCACACCGCAATGATGCTGAGCGTGATAAGCGGCATTATCCTCATGGCTGCCGGACTTCTATTCGCCGAGCAGATACTCAGGCTCATGTCAACGCCGGAAAGCATTCTGCCGCTGGCTGCAAGCTACCTGCGCATATACTTCTGCGGAATGCCGTTCATGATGATATACAACTTCGGCAACGCTATACTCCGCGCCGCAGGAGATACCCGCAGACCGCTGGTTTACCTCATTTGCGCGGGAGTTATCAACGTAATTCTTGACCTTATATTCGTTATCGCTTTTAACATGAGCGCAGCGGGCGTGGGACTTGCGACGGCGCTCTCACAGGGCGTTTCCGCATTCCTGATGGTGCGCTGCCTTATGCACGAAAAGGAGGAAAACGGACTCAGGCTTGAACTGCGCCAGCTCCGTATCCACCGCGATAAATTCGGCATGATAATGAAGATCGGGCTTCCCGCTGGTTTTCAGGGGACTGTGTTCTCGCTGTCAAACGTAGTCATCCAGTCGTCGATAAACCTGTTCGGCGAGGCTGTCATTGCGGGTAATTCCGCGGCTGCAAGCATCGAGGGCTTCGTCTATATGGCGATGAACTCCTGCTATCAGTCCACGCTGTCGTTCACCAGCCAGAACCTCGGCGCCGGTAAGTACGAGCGCATAAACAAAATACTCATCTGCGGACTCACCTGCGTGGTCGCCGTATGGGCGATCCTGGGGCTTGGCGTGACGATGACCTGCGGCCGCCAGCTTCTGGGGATTTACACCTCCGGCGACGAGGCGATAAACGCAGGCGTGCGCAGAATGACATACGTCTGCGGAACGTACTTCCTGTGCGGAATAATGGACGTGCTGGTGGGTTCCCTGCGCGGAATGGGCTATTCCGTAACGCCGATGATAGTATCGCTGCTGGGCGCATGCGGTCTGCGTCTGGTGTGGCTGGGTACTGTGTTCCAGATAGAGCAGTTCCACACGCCGGATACCGTGTACCTCTCCTACCCCGTTTCCTGGGTGATAACTGTGGCAGCGCATATCATATGCTTCTTCATATGCAGGCACAGGCTGAAAATTAAATCCCAGAAGCTTGACATGCAGTCGCAACAAATCTGAATTATTTATAAAATGCTATTGACCTGGCTGAAGTTTTGTTGTATAATAAGCATATATTCTTTTGAAAAGAGGTAGTGTCATGATAGCTATAGGTTCAGACCATGCAGGCTATGGGCTTAAATGCGAAATTATAAAGCACCTTGAGGAAAAAGGCGTGGAATTTGTCGATTGCGGCTGCAACGGCGAGAGCGTGGATTACCCCGATATCGCCGAAGCTACCTGCGCAAAGGTGACTTCCGGTGAGGCCGAAAAGGCAATTCTCATCTGCGGCACCGGCGTCGGCATTTCCATTTCTGCCAACAAGATAAAGGGAATACGCGCTGCGCTCTGCGGCGACTGGTATTCCGCAAAGTACACCAGACTGCACAACGACGCAAACGTACTGTGCATGGGCGGCAGAGTTATCGGTGCGGGTCTTGCGGCTGAGATCACCGATATCTTCCTTGAAACAGAATTTGAAGGCGGACGCCACGCGCGCCGCGTTGACAAGATAATGAAGCTGGAGGATAAGTAATATGAGTAACATAATTCAGTGCGATCACCCGCTGGTTCAGCATAAGATCTCCCTGCTGAGGGACAAGAACACCGGTTCCAAGGAGTTCCGCGAGCTTGTTCAGGAGATCGCGATGTTCATGTGCTACGAGGCTACCCGCGACCTTCCGCTCAAGGAAGTTCAGATCGAAACCCCGCTGGGTCTTGCAAACTCCAACATCATCAGCGGCAGAAAGGTCGCATTCGTGCCGATCATGCGCGCAGGTCTCGGCATGATGGACGGCGCCCTCGCGCTGGTTCCGGCTGCCAAGGTAGGTCACATCGGTCTGTACCGCGACGAATCCAACGGCAACGCTCCGCAGGAATATTACTGCAAGCTCCCGTTCGATATCGCAAACCGCGAAGTCATCATTCTCGACCCGATGCTCGCTACCGGCGGCTCTGCTGTCAAGGCGGTTGACATCGTGAAGAAGGCAGGCGCAAAGCAGATCAAGTTCATGTGCATCATCACCTGCCCCGAGGGATTAAAGAACCTGCAGGAGGCTCACCCTGACGTTGATATCATCTGCGGCGCTGTTGACAAGGGGCTTAACGAGAATTCCTACATCGTGCCCGGCATCGGCGACTGCGGCGACAGACTTTTCGGCACAAAATAATATAGAGACAGAAATATAATCAGGCGTTCTGAATGGGGAATAATCATCGTGCCGGGGGAAAACTCCGGCGCGGTCAACGTTCCCTTTTCAGAACGTTTTTTGTATTTTCTGGGTGTAAATGGTTACATCGCATAGCACCGCGGTTTGATGATGTCAAGGGTAAAAATATACGAAATCCGGGGCTGGTTTTCTACATATTCTTTATCAGCATATCTTGAAATCCCGGTTGACACATACAAGAAAAAGTGGTATTATAGATATGCTGCTACTAGATATAGAGCGCGGACACAATATATCTTCCCTAAATATATAAGGTAACCTCTAAAAACCGGGACACGAGCAGATTTCGTACATGACTTATATCAGATGCTAGGCGTCAAACCGCAGTAATACTGGATGTATTTCAAGGTTTGGTAACGCAACAGATGATATAAGTCATAGAAATCTGCCGTGAAGGAGGTTTTTAGAGGTTACCATAAATGAAAGGATCGTCTGTAAATGATAAAGGTAATAAAAAAAGACAACACCAAAGAGGAATTCAACGTTCAGAAGGTGGTGAATGCGGTCAACAAGTCTGCCACCCGTGTGATGTATACCTTTACCCAGGACGAGATAGATTTCATCTGCAGATTCGTGACTGAAAAGGCCGAAGCGCTGCACACCGACGAATTAACCATCGCACAGATGCACAACATCGTCGAGGGAGCTCTGGAAGCCACTAATCCCGCTGTCGCAAAGAGCTACAAGGACTACCGCAACTACAAGCAGGATTTCGTGAGCATGCTGGACGAGGTGTACAAAAAGAGCCAGTCCATCATGTACATCGGCGACAAGGAGAATTCCAACACCGATTCCGCGCTGGTTTCCACCAAGCGCAGCCTGATATTCAACGAACTCAACAAGGAACTGTACCAGAAATTCTTCATGACCACTGAGGAACTCCAGGCGTGCCGCGACGGATACATCTACGTGCACGACATGAGCGCGCGCCGCGACACAATGAACTGCTGCCTGTTCGATGTCAGGAACGTACTTGAGGGCGGCTTTGAAATGGGTAACCTCTGGTATAACGAGCCGAAAACCCTTGCAGTCGCATTCGATGTGATCGGCGATATCACGCTTTCTGCTGCGAGCCAGCAGTACGGTGGGTTTACCGTGCCCAGCGTCGATCTGCTGCTGGAGCCGTATGCCGAGAAATCCTACAAGAAGCAGTACGACCGCTACAAGAGCCTGGGGCTTTCCGACGAGGTCGCAGACCGCGAGGCCATGGCAGACGTCAAGGTGGATTTCGAGCAGGGCTTCCAGGGGTGGGAGTACAAGTTCAACTCCGTAAGTTCCAGCCGCGGTGACTACCCGTTCATCACCATGACTGCAGGCACCGGCACCGGAAGATTTGCGAAGATGGCAAGCATAACAATGCTGGACGTACGTCGCAAGGGTCAGGGGAAGAAATCCTGCAAGAAGCCCGTTCTTTTCCCGAAGATTGTGTTCCTGTACGACGAGAACCTCCACGGCCCCGGAAAGCCCCTTGAGGACGTGTTCATGGCAGGCGTTGAGTGCAGCGCAAAGGCAATGTACCCCGACTGGCTCAGTCTTACCGGCGACGGCTACGTTGCTTCCATCTACAGAAAATACGGCAAGATAATCAGCCCGATGGGCTGCCGCGCATTCCTGTCACCGTGGTTCGAACGCGGTGGAATGGAGCCTGCCGACGAAAACGACCAGCCCGTATTCGTGGGGCGCTTCAACATCGGCGCCGTTTCGCTCCACCTGCCGATGATCTACGCAAAGGCGCAGCAGGAGAGCCGCGATTTCTTCGAGGTGCTGGATTACTACCTCAACCTCATTCGCAAGATACACATTCGCACTTATGATTATCTTGGTGAAATGAAAGCAAGCACAAACCCGCTGGCTTACTGCGAGGGCGGCTTTCTGGGAGGACACCTTGGTATCCACGACAAGATAAAACCGCTGCTGAAATCCGCGACCGCATCTTTCGGGATCACCGCGCTCAACGAGCTGGAGCAGCTTGCCGATAAGAAGTCCCTCGTCGAGGACGGAAGCTTCGCGCTCAGGACGATGGAATACATCAACAAGCGCATTTCCGAGTTCAAGAAAGAGGACGGGCACCTCTACGCGATTTACGGCACACCTGCCGAGAACCTCTGCGGCCTGCAGATACAGCAGTTCCGCAAGAAATACGGCATAATCGAGAACGTTTCCGACCGCGAATATGTAAGCAACAGCTTCCACTGCCACGTCACCGAGGAGATCACCCCGATACAGAAACAGGACAAGGAAGAGCGCTTCTGGAATCTGTTCAACGGTGGAAAGATACAGTACGTCCGCTACCCCATCGACTACAACAAGGGCGCAGTGGAAACCCTGGTGCGCCGCGCGATGAACAAGGGCTTCTACGAGGGCGTGAACCTCTCCCTTGCATACTGCGACGACTGCGGCTACCAGCAGCTTGAAATGGACGTATGCCCCAAGTGCGGCAGCAAGAACCTCACAAAGATAGACCGCATGAACGGCTACCTCAGCTATTCCAGGGTAAAGGGCGACACACGCCTTAACGCTGCGAAAATGGCAGAAATAGCCGACCGCAAGAGCATGTAAAATAACTGAAAGTGAATTGATATAATGCGTTACCACAACATAACAACAGACGATATGCTTAACGGCGACGGACTGCGCACCGTGCTGTGGGTAGCCGGCTGCGAGCACCGCTGCCGTGGCTGCCACAACCCGATAACATGGGATATCGACGGTGGAATCCCGTTCGATGAAGAGGCAGAGAAAGAGCTTTTTGACAAGCTTTCCGCAGACTATATCAGCGGGATAACATTCAGCGGCGGCGACCCGCTGCATAAGCGCAACCGTGAGGAGATCACCAGGCTTGCGAAAAAGGTCAGGGAAATCCTGCCCGAAAAGACCATCTGGCTCTACACCGGCTATAACTGGGAAGATATCCAGGACCTTGAGATAATCCCGCTGCTGGACGTGCTTGTTGACGGGCAGTACGTCGAAGCCGTCCGCGACCCCAAACTCCACTGGAAAGGGAGCGCAAACCAGCGCGTGATAGATGTCCAGGAAACACTGAAACTAGGAAAACTTGTGCTTTTCGACTGAGGAGGTCAAATGAAGAGAATAGCGAAATTCGAGAAAGTAAGCCTTGCGCAGTTCAAAGAAGGCTGCGAGCGCCCGGACGCTGAGGATATCTACAATGGCATCAAGCTGCCGCACCGCGCGACTGCAGGCTCCGCGGGATATGACTTTTACGCCCCCTACGACGTGAAACTCGCGCCCGGAGAGACAGCAAAAATTCCCACCGGAATTCGCGCCCTGATAGAGCCGGGCTGGGTGCTCAAGCTTTACCCGCGCAGCGGGCTGGGCTTCAAGTACCGCCTGCAGCTGAACAACACCGTTGGTATCATCGACAGCGACTATTCACAGTCGGACAACGAGGGACATATCTTCATCAAGATAACCAACGACAGCAACGAGGGCAAAACGCTTGAGATACCGGCAGGAACCGGTTTCGCGCAGGGAATTTTCGTGGAATACGGCATAACCGTTGACGACGACGCGGACGGCGTGCGCAACGGTGGATTCGGCTCCACCACAAAATAAGATCCACCTCTAAATAAATAAATCCGGACGGCGTCAGCTGTCCGGATTTTGATTTACTGTTCGTTTTTCTGCTTCTCATAGTACGCAATGTACTTGTTCGCGATCGGGATTATCTTTTCATACCCCGGGTCCGCATTCTCGGCGACTGAACGGAAGAACGCGTACACATCCTTGCTGATCACTCTGGAAATGCGGTTCGCGATGTATTCGTGCGTTGCGTTGAGTTCGTGGTTTTCAAGAATTGCGAGTGAGAAATCAATGAATTTCTTCGTGTTGGTGAACTGCAGATAATTGCACGCCGTGACTATGCTAGCGTAGAAATTCGGGGAAATGATGATCTCACCGTTGCATTCAGTGTCGCCGGAAAGCAGCGCGTCCAGCTGCTCCTGTGTGAGTTTATCCACAGTGAACACGGACTCCATTATCTCGCTGTCCGGCATGTCCTCGCACATTTCGAGCACCGGTTGAGGAATGATCTTGTTACTGTAGGATTTCTTGCGCACATGCGGCATCTTCTTTATCAGCGTGCGGTAATGCGACGGTTTGTACTCAAACCTGTTCTCCAGCAGGACCTTTACCATCTCGCGGGGTATAAGCTCCAGCGGGACTTTTACAGATGCGCTGCGGAATCCCGTTATGCCCTCGTGCTCCTGGACTTCAGCGACAACCGGTGCCGCTGTTTCCTCTGCGGGCTTGGTATCCGCATTTTCTTCCGGAGTTTCTTCTGCAGGTGCTGCGGGCGCAATCGGCGCAGTGTAAATGTCGGTGTAAGGTTCGTTCAGCTTTTCGATGACCGCGCACCTGTACGGCAGCTTGGCAGCCACGCAGGAAACAGCGCCGTGGTGTCCCTTAAGGAGCATGGAATGCAGCCCCGAAACATGATAGACGATTCCCTGTACGCTGCGCGCCTTTACCGCGACGTCAGTCATCTGGGTTATCTTGGAGTCATATGTATCCAGCGGCGCCCCCGGGATAAGGAAGCACGGACGATAAGTCTTGCTGCTGCCGATGGATCTGTTATGCTCTGCGGTTCCGTGTATCTCATGCATGAGGTTATACGCGCCCCAGAAGAACGTGCCAGCGCCGTCCGTCGGGTAATAATCCGACAGATACAGCGTGTAAACACCGTCCGGGAGCAGCGCAAGCGTGTCGTGCAGCCCTGCCTCAAGGGAATCACCGCGGTTAAGACGGTTCAGACACTCCGTCAGCGTGGAATGTATCTCCTCGTCCATGCCGGAATACCCCGCGCACAGCGATATCATCTTGTCAGAATTCTTGTTGCCGTGGTTGGGGCAGAGTATCTCTGCCACCGGGTTATTGCCGATATAAAGCAGCCTTGTCAGCGCTGAGGTATCTCCCCTCTTGGCGCCGTAGCCTGCCGAGCAGCTGCCGATAACAGCACTGCCACCGCGCACGGAAACCAGCGTGACGTTCCTGCCGGTGATGTCGATGCGTTCGCTTTTTATTTCAACGCCCACTGCCGTTACCTCCTTTAACGCTGCTCAAGCCTGAGCGAAATTATGTCCGCGATGCCGCCGACGCACTTCTTGTCGAACGCCTTTTTGGGGACAAAAACAGCAGTCGTGCCGTCCTTGTAGAATACGAACATCTTATCGGACTCGATAAAATAATCCAGCGAGCCCCACGGAATAAGCTCCTGCCCGTCATAAACGCAGCTCTCGCACGCTGCAAAACCAGCCGGGCTTATCACAAACGATATTTCTTCTTCAGAAGCAGGATCGCAGCCAGCAACCGACGTGTACTTCCTGCGCGCCGCGGCGTAGCAGATGATATATACCAGCAGCGAAACTATCGCGCCGCTGATAATAGAAATCGGAATGAAATACAGTATGTTGCTGCGCGTTACGCCGAAAATCAGGTGCAGCCCCAGGAATATCACAAGCATGATCATTACGGCGATGAGCCACATGACCTTCATCAGCCGGAAATTCATCAGCATGACGAACGTTGCAGCGGCGTCGTTTTCGTCGATAACGCAGCGACCTGTGTAAGCGTCCTTGCCGGGGTCGGTTTCGATGAACTCGCTCTTCAGCGGGAGTATCCTGCTCTGGTGCTCGTAAACGAACCCGCCCGAACGCTGAGCGCATTCTATCAGCGCTATTGCCCTGAAATACTCCTCCGTGGCAGCGAAGTCCTTTTTGAGGATAACGTAATCATAATTCTTGGTGCTGACGGTAATGCTGCGGCGTTCCTCCGTCACGGAAGTCACCTGATCCCAGCTGTATATGAGCGGATATGGTGCGTTTGAATACACCGCAAACACTTCACCGATTATGTATGTTATCCCGGTGCTCTCGCTGTTGACCTTCACCGGATTTAAATCACAGAATGCCATGCTTCCACCTTCCATATGTAAGGGCGCCGCTTATGCAGTGCCCCTGCTTAACATTAATATACCTATAATTATTATAACATACTTTGTAGATAAAGAAAAGAGGTTTAAGCAAAAAAATCAGACTTTTTTTCAAAAAAATCCAGAAAACGGGCAGAATGCATCAGCACCCTGCCCGAAAATCTTATAAAGGTCACCTCTAAAAACCTTGTTT
>HF989377.1 GCA_000432175.1 Eubacterium sp. CAG:786 | reverse complement strand
TTGCAGCCTCTGATTTTTCATCATCGGTATAACCCGTGCCGTCCGCGATGGAAAGGATATCGAGCGCTTTGCCGTCCCTGCGGAGTTCAAAATGCAGCGTGGGAGTTCCGACCCAGCCGGTCTCACCGGTCTGACCTATTATATCTCCGCGGTCTGTCTTTTGTCCCACGGAAACATTCACGCTGCTCATGTGCGCATAAACGGTGGCAACACCGCTGCCGTGGTCTATCACGGCATAGCTGCCAAGCCCGTCGTTGAAGCCGCCCTCCACGGCTGCGATGACCTTTCCGGACTGGAATGCGTAAACATCATCGGTTCCATAATGCTCCAGATTGCTTCCGTAGAATGTGATGTCGTAATTCTCGTCGTACCCGGCTGTGTACTCTACGTTTATATCATCGCATTTCAGCGGGAATGTTCCGGATTTTATCAGTTCGTCTGCGCTTTCCTTGTCGTAATCGCTGTTGACGTTGTTTCTGTCGAGAATTTTCAGAATTCCGCTGTTGCAGTCCTCGACTATCTTCTGAGTGAGAAGCGTTCTGGTGTCGTCCGCAAACTTGTTGCTGGTGGAGCCGTTTCTGTGTATCTCAAAGTGGAGATGTTCCTCGGTGCTCCAGCCGGAAATTCCGGTATGCGCGATGACCTCTCCCCTGCCGACGGTCTGCCCCTCGTTGACTGCGACATCTCCCAGCGCCGCATAAACAGTCGCAAGACCGCTGCCGTGGTCGATGACGATGTAGTTGCCTATGCTGTCGTCCCCACCGCCGGAATAAACCGCGATGACCGTGCCGGACTGGAACGCGTACACATTCGCGCCGGACCTGCCGGAGTTCTCAGCGAAGAGGTCCGTTCCCCAGTGAGAGCCGCCCTTGGGATCGCCGTCAAGAATCGGGCGCCACGTCATATTCTCGCTGTCCAGCGGAAGCTCACCGCTGACGATGAGTTCATAGGCTTTCTGCTTGTCGTACTGGTCGCCGGTGGACTGCATGCGTTCTTTCAGCATATCAGTGATATATTTGTCGAAACCTGCTGCAGTTGTGATCTTATGCGCGGTGTTCTGTTTAAGGCTGGCTCCGCTGAATTGCGTGAACACTGCGGTCGTCTCGAATTCATCAGCAGTGTTTTCGTCAAGACCGTTGATAGACCAGTACAGTTCCTGGTCGAGGTTGGTTATCTCAAAGGACTTCCCGTCGTCGGAAAGCGTCCCGCGGTAGGAATGCCCGTTTTCAAGCTTTATGCGGACATCGCTGCCATTTACGGAATAGCTTCCGCTTAGCCCTGTCTCACGCCCGGAATTTAATTCCACGGTGCTGTCAGCGGGGGTGAATTCCATTGTCGCATTGCCGCAGGTATACATAATAATAACGGAATTCTCGTTTTCCTGGTCGTTCTGCTTCACCGAAAGGCTGTCGGCAGCCAGCGAACTGCCGGAATTGTCCACAAGGTCAACCCCGCCTGGTTTTATTCCGTTGACCGCAAGAATGCACAGCGCCACCGCTGCCGCTGCCCCCGCGGGGATAAGCGTGAATTTGAGTATTTTAGGCGCGCGGCTGTCCAGACGGTCAGCCTCTGCCGCTTCATCTATAAAGCGCTGATCTATGTCGTTCAGCGCGTTGTTGAGTTTTCTTTTCAAAGGTCGTAGCCCTCCTTCCTGAGAAATTCTCTCAGGCGCTTCAATGTCCGGGAGATGCGCGATTTTACCATGCTTTCGCTGGCGTGGAACCGCTTTGCTATCTCCGCTGTCGTGTCGCCGAACCAGTAGCGGCGCATGAATATCACCCGGGTGTTGTAATCCTGCTCTGACAGGAACTTGTTCAGCAGCCGGGAAAGCTCGTTCTCGCTCAGACGGTCCTCAGCCTGCGAACTGCCGCCTATGTACTCCGCGAGTTCGTCTATCGGCAGGGTGTCGCCGCTGCGTTTCTGTGCGCGGTTGTAGTCGTAACGGTCCAGCGCGATTCTGCGCACTATCTGGCACAGGTATGCGCGCAGCGACCGCGGTTTTTCCGGGGGAATGCTGTTCCATGCTCGCAGCATGGCTTCGCTTTCGCATTCCTCGGCGTCCTGCTCGCTCCGTAGTATTCCGTAGGCAAGGCTCTTCAGCAGCCTGCCGTAGCATTCACGGGCTATGGTTATTCCCTGCTCGTCGCGGTCGGTCAGCAGTGTGATTATTTCCTCGTCCCTGATGGGAACACCTCCCTTGTTTTCCTCGGCAAAGCTGCCGAAAGCGCTTCATATATTTAGACGGTTTATTTTACGAACGGTTGCACATATTGATTATAACACACAATATTGTTTTCTGGCAAATATACACCGCCCTGAATATTATTCACCGCACCGATTTATTCCGCGATTTACTTGACATGAGAATAAAAATGAGATATAATATAATGTGTATATTTGTGCCGGAGCAAAGCTCCGGAGAAACTGAACAACAAGGAGCAACGAAATGGGACTTACACTGACTGAAAAGATCATCAAGGCGCATATTATCGACGGCGAGATGGTAAAGGGCACCGAGATCGGTTTAAAGATCGACCAGACCCTGACCCAGGACGCCACCGGTACAATGGCATATTTACAGTTTGAGGCTATGGGCGTTGACAGAGTTAAGACTGAGCGTTCTGTGGCTTATATTGATCACAATACCCTCCAGAGCGGCTTTGAGAATGCGGACGACCACCGCTTTATCGGTTCCGTAGCCAAAAAGCACGGAATCTGGTTTTCACGTCCCGGCAACGGCATCTGCCACCAGGTTCATCTTGAGCGCTTCGGCAAGCCCGGCA
>HF989376.1 GCA_000432175.1 Eubacterium sp. CAG:786 | reverse complement strand
AGCTTCTGCGCAACGGCGAGAGCCTCTCTGTCAACCTGATACGCCAGCAGCTGGAGCTGGAGTCCGTCAGCAGCCGCATGCTCGATAACAGCGTCGGCTATATCCGCATAAACTCGTTCAACGCGCGCACTTCCACGCAGTTCAGCAACGCGATGACCGCAGTCACCACCGCCGGCGCGAAGGCGCTCATCATCGACGTGCGCCAGAATTCCGGAGGAGTGACCAGCGCGCTCAAACCTATACTCAACCAGTTCGTGCCCTCTGCGATAGCAGCCACGGTGGAATACGCCGACGGCAGCCGCAAGACCCTCATAGAGACCGACGCGACGGAAGTCTGCACCCTGCCTGTGGCAGTGCTGGTGGACTCCGACACCGCTTCTGCGGCCGAGCTTTTCGCGGCAGTCATGCGGGACGAGTGCGGGGCGCTGCTGATAGGCACGAGCACCTACGGAAAGGCAGTCATGCAGAGCACGTTCGAGTTCTCGGACGGCAGCGCGCTGACGCTCTCAGTCGGCACGATATACACCAAATCCGGCACCTGGAACGACGCCGGGCTGAAGCCCGATTATTCCGTAGAGCTTGCCGCAGGAGCCACCCCGGACACCGTGGACGACGACTCCGACGCGCAGCTGAAAAAGGCGGTGGAGGTACTCACCCCCCGCGTCACCACAGAGTAAATAATGGAAACGCTGAGTTCGTCTGATTTCGTTGCGCTTCGGTCAATTCAGCGCGCCCTGAGCAGAAATTCTGCAAGAATATATTTGGAGGAACAACTATTATGAGCAGTACAAACATTCAGCTTACAAAAGCCGGCGAAAAGATGCTCCGCGAGGAACTGGAGCACCTCAAGACCGTTACACGTCCCGAGGTCGCAGCCAAGATCAAGGTAGCGCTGTCCTTCGGCGACCTTTCCGAGAACAGTGAGTACGACGAAGCGAAGAACGAGCAGGGTCTTGTGGAGTCCCGTATCGCCGAGATCGAAGCCACCCTGAAGCACGCAGTGATCGTTGACGACAGCGACATCTCCACAGAGAAGGTCGGCATCGGCAACGTCGTAACTATCCTCGATATGGAAATGGAAGAGGAAATGACATTCCAGATCGTCGGCACCAGCGAAGCCAACATCGACAAGGGACACATGTCCAACGAGTCCCCGATAGGCAAGGCGCTGCTTGACCACTCCATCGGCGAGATCGTAACTGCCGACACACCCTCCGGTGAGCTTCAGTTCAAGATACTCAACATCACCAAGAAGGAGGAAGCGTAAATGGCAGACGAGATCAACCAGAACCAGCAGCCCGAGGCTGAGGAGATGACCGCGGAACAGCTCGACGAACAGCACCGCGTAAGACTTGAGAAGCTGGCCGCGCTCAAGGCTGCAGGCAAGGATCCCTATACTATCACAAAGTACCCCGTTACCATCACCAACAAGGAGATACGCGACCGTTTCGACGAACTTGAGAACACCGAAGTCGCTGTCGCCGGCAGAATGATGACCCGTCGTATCATGGGCAAGGCAAGCTTCATCGACGTGCGCGACGGCTCCGACAGAATGCAGGTCTACGTGCGCCGCGACGAGATAGGCGACGACGCATACGCCGAGTTCAAGAAGTGGGACCTCGGCGACATCGTGGGCGTAAAGGGCAAGGTATTCCGCACCAAGATGGGCGAAATTTCCGTGCACGCCGACGAGATAATGCTGCTTTCAAAGTCCCTGCTGCCGCTGCCCGAGAAGTGGCACGGCCTCAAGGACAAGGAAGAGCGCTACAGAAAGCGTTACCTCGACCTCATCGCCAACCCCGAGAACAAGGATACATTCGTCAAGCGTTCACGCATTCTCCGCGAGATAAGGAACTTCCTCGACGGCCACGGCTATCTTGAGGTCGACACGCCTACGCTCCTCCCGCTGGAGATAGGCGCTGCGGCGCGCCCGTTCAAGACCCACCACAATGCTCTGGATATCGACATGTATCTGCGCATCGAGACCGAGCTTTACTTAAAGCGCCTTATCGTAGGCGGCTTCGACAAGGTTTACGAGGTGGGAAGGATATTCCGCAACGAGGGCATGGACGCTACCCACAACCCTGAGTTCACCACCATCGAGATGTACCAGGCTTACCTTGACTACTTCGGCATGATGGACCTCATCGAAGAGCTTTACCGCACCGTCACCATGAATGTATGCGGCACCGACACCGTGACCTACCAGGGCAAGGAGATCGCAGTAGGCAAGCCGTGGGAGCGCCTCACCATGATCGACGCGGTGAAGAAGTACGCCGGCGTGGACTACTACAGCTGGGCTGACGACGCAGCCGCAAGAGCCTGCGCAAAGGAGCACCACGTTGACGACGAGCTGGACGAGAATTCCACCAAGGGACACGTTCTCATCGCGTTCTTCGAAGCATTCGTCGAGGAGAACCTCATTCAGCCCACGATAATCTACGATTATCCTGTCGAGAATTCGCCGCTCGCTAAGAGAAAGCCTGATTTCCCGGCGTTCACGGAGCGTTTTGAGTACTTCATCAACGGCACCGAGTTCGGTAATGCGTTCTCCGAGCTGAACGACCCCATCGACCAGAAGGAGCGCTTCGTAAAGCAGGTGGCTGCAAAGCGCGCAAAGGGCGGCAACGACGCCCAGGTGGACGAGGACTTCATCACCGCGCTGGAATACGGTCTGCCCCCGACAGGCGGCCTTGGCTTCGGTTTCGACCGTCTGGTAATGCTGCTGACTGACTCCGCAAGCATTCGCGACGTTCTGCTGTTCCCGACGATGAAGCCGGAGAAGTGATCCCGCAAATACACATAATAAAGCCGCAGTCGCTTGCGGCTTTATAGTTTATTCAGCTAAATTCGCACTCAAAATTATGCCCGAAAAGAGGTGGGACGTTGGAAAAGGTTCTCACGTTCATAAAATCGCACCGTCGCGACATAATAACGACGGCATGCGCGCTCGCAGCCAGCCTTGCGGTAATGTTGCTGCTGCCCGCGGCGATAACAGCCGGCGCTTCCCCCAGCGCGGGAATGATGGTATGTATCGTGCTGTTCTTTTCGCTGGACCCGATGTTCTGCCTTGCCGCTGCGATCTTCGCGGGGTGGGACTTCCGGCGCAGGTGGTTCACCGCGCTTTTCCCGCCGGCGGCGTTCCTTGTTTCCGCAGGGGCTGTGTTCAGCGCCGATATAAGCGGCTTCATGGTCTATTTCGTGATATATTCCGCGATAGTGCTGACGGTGACGCCGGTGACGTATCTCGTAAGAAAATACGGGAATTCCGAATGACATCTGATATGTTGATATGTACCCACAGGAGAAAACAATGCCAGAAAACAACGAAAACAAAGAAATAAAAAGCATCCTCGCCGACGACGAGAACCCCCAGCCCGTCCGCCGCAAAAAGAAAGACCCCATGGCAAAGGTGCGCCGCGAGATGGAAGAACAGCAGCGCCAGCAGCGCGAAAAGGCAGAACTGCTGAAGCTGCGCCAGGGGCTTATCGAGGAAAGCGAAGAAATTCCGGAGAACCAGCCCCCGAAATACGAAAAGCCCAAGGGCTGGAAAGCAGTCGAGAATTTCTTCTACCACTACAAGTGGATGCTGGGCGGAACGATATTCGCGGTGGCGCTGGTGACATTCCTGGTGGTGCAGACGGTCACCCAGGAAAAAGAGGACCTTTACGTGCTGGTCATCTCGAATTCCAGCTCCAGCGGGCTGTATTCCAAGGTGGACGAGATAGAAGTCGCGCTGGAACGCTACTGCCCGGATTTTGACGGCAACGGCTACGTGCACGTGGGTGTCAACTTCATCGACCTCAACACCTCAAACGGCATGAATGAATACACCGACGCGCAGCAGCAGAAATTCTCCGCGGAACTCTACACCGGCAACAGCCAGCTATACCTCACCGACCGGCAGATAATACGCCTGATAAACGAGGTGACTGACGCCAGCGACAACTACACCGAAGAGGCTGCCACCGAGGAAGTCAGCGCCACCGAGGAAGTGCCGCTGCATACGCAGTTCTTCAGGGACTTCACGGAACAGTACCCGGACGCGACCCTTTACCAGGGCTGCGGGCTGCAGCTGAACACCACCGGTTTCACCGACCAGGCGCGGTGGAAGTCCTGCCCGGACACCGTGGGACTTTACCTGCGCGATGAATTCTCGATGGATATGACCGGAAACGGCGACAAGGCGCAGGAACAGCGACGGCGCGCCGGGATAGTATACGACAACATCGTCAGCGGCAACCTCGTCAACCCCGACTGGGAGGGCAGGTAACAGGGGAGCGCCGTGCGGAATTCCGCTGGCGCGCGCCCTCGACGTCGCAGGGGACTTTCTCCCCGGCAGTCATACCGTCCATCACAGGTAGCCTTTCAGGTGGTCGCAGAAGTCCTGCTCGCGCTGCAGGAGCTGCTGAGCGTCGCTGCGTATCTTCCCCTCCGCCTGGTGCGAACGGTTCACGGAATGCTGCATGTCGATGATGCCCATGGTGGTGCCCCTTATCATCAGCGACGCGATGTTCTTGCTGCTGCGGTCGTTCATGGTGCGCATGGCAATGCCCATTTTCGACATCATCTTCGCATACCCGGGGTAATCTTTCGGCACGCCCCCGCGGCGCACTATCTCGCTGCGGGTCTGCGCTGCGACTTCGCGGTAACGCTCGCGCTGCGCGTTTATCTCCCCGGCAAGCCTGCGGTTGGGACAGCGCCTGAGCACGTCGCCAGAGGCTTCATACGCCATTTCCGCGTTCCTGTAAACGCTGCCAAGTATCTCGGCTGACTGTTCGTTCCTGTATTCGCTCATAACTTACCTCCAAAAAACAAGATGTGATTAGTATATCATTCCCGCGCGGAAATACACCCCGCCGCCGCAGGAAATTCCCACCTCGAAAGGACAAAAAATGAAACGACAGCCATTCTATATCCTACTGCTGAAAGGCATAGGCTACATCGTGCTCGGCAACGTGCTGTGCTTCTTCATGACTATGGCGCTGACCATGTTCATCAGCAAGTCTGACAACCCCGGGTTCAACATTCTCATGAACGTCATCGCGATGATATGCTCGGTGCTGATATTCCACATGCTGATGTTCACCGCAGGCTGGCAGGACGGCCACAGGGAGCATTCCCTGGTGAAGAACGGCCGCGTGGACGGCCCGCCGCCCCACCGCTGGATATTCCTCGGGATAATAATGTTCGTTATCGCTGCGGCGCCGACGATAGTCCTGCTGCTGAACAAGCTGTTCTTCCCGCAGGCTGACACGTTCTATCTCTACCGCTTCATCAGCGGCAGCGCGTACCCGTTCATACAGACCTTCGTCCCCATGCCGGAGCTGCAGAATGAAGCCTGGGTGGAGACTGCCTACCGCCAGATAGACGACATGTCCCCGCTGTTTCCCGCGCTCATGCTCATCTACTACGCGATAATACCGGTAATGACCCAGCTTGGCTGGTACATCGGCTTCACCGACAAATTCAACAAGGACAATATCATGTACAAGTGAGACCGTCGAAAAAGTCCCGTTGGGACTTTTTCGCCGAACCTAACCACTGTCTTGGCACAGCCAAGCCTTACGCCTTTTGCCATATGGCAAAAGGCACACTGCGCGCACTCATTGTCGGCTATGCCGACAATTAAGCGTAAAGCGAAGCTGTCGCTAACACACTTGTGCGGTTAGAAGTGTTTTTTGCCCCGGGAGACCCGTGGCAAAAAATGATTTTAAAAGCCCGCTTCGCGGGCAAAATCGATTTTTTCGACAGCCTGGTACAAATAACGCAGCCGGAAAAAATATGCATAAAATCTCCGACTGCCGTTATTTTGCTATTGACTATTTTTACGTTTTATATTATAATAGAATAGTATGATTATATTCGGCAGGGCTGTTTCTCTGCCGTCAACTGAAATGGAGTGAGCTACTTTTGAAGAGAAGAATAGGCAGACCCGTGTTCTTCGTCGTTGCAGTACTCATTATCGCATTCGCGCTGCTTTCCACGCTTGGCATAAGCACGCAGTACGGCGATAACAAGACAACGGTGATCGCAGGACTCGGCGACGTAAGATGGGGCATAGATATCCGCGGCGGCGTCAACGTGACTTTCGGCGCGCCCGACGACTATGCAGAACCTATCACATCTGACGACCTCGACGCTGCAAAGTCGATAATCGAAACGCGTCTTGTCAACCAGAACATCAACGACTACGAGGTCTACGAGGACCTTGGCGCAAACAACATCATCGTGCGCTTCCCGTGGCAGGCTGACGACACCAGCTTCAACCCCGAGGACGCAGTAAAGGAGATAGGCGCCACCGCAATGCTGAGCTTCCGCATGGGCTACAGCGGGGACCTCACCGAGGGCCAGACCTACGAGGACCTTGAACTCGTGCTCGAGGGCAAGGACGTCGCAAAGGCAGGCGTGACGATGGCTGATGAGAATTCCACCAACAGCTACGCAGTCAGCCTCACCCTCAACGACAGCGGTAAGGAAGCGTTCAAGAACGCCACCCAGAGGGCAATGGACGAGAACAAGCGTATCTCCATCTGGATGGACGACGAGCAGATAAGCGCTCCTTCCGTTAACGCAGTCATCACCAACGGACAGGCTTCCATCTCCGGCGGCTTCACCGGCGAGGACGGCTACACCGAGGCAAAGAAGCTTTCCGACCTCATCAACGGCGGTTCTCTGCCGTTCAAGCTGGAGATAAAGAACCTCTCCACCATCTCCCCGATACTCGGTACCGGCGCGCGTGACGCAATGGGCATCGCAGGCGTCATCGCGTTCATCGTTATCGCGATATTCATGATAGTTTACTACCGTCTGCCCGGCGTTGTCGCAGTCATCGCGCTCGCAGGTCAGATCGCGGGAATGTTCGCGGCATGCACAGGCTTCTTCGGCTTCAACGCAAGCAGCACGCTGACTATCCCCGGTATCGCAGGTATTATCCTGTCGGTAGGTATGGGCGTAGACGGCAACGTGCTTTCCGCCGAGCGCATCAAGGAAGAGCTCAAGGCTGGCAGGACCATCGACGGCGCTATCAAGAACGGCTTCCAGCGCGGCTTCACGGCTATCCTGGACTCCAACCTCACCGTTATCATCGTCGCTGTTATCCTGATGCTGGTATTCGGCACATGGTTCGGCGCTTCCACCGACGGTACTATCTACTCGTTCGGCTTCACACTGCTGGTCGGCGTTATCATGAACTTCATCATGGCATGCTGGGCAACCAGAATGATGGTGACTTCGCTGTCCCAGTTCAAGGTATTCAGAAAGCCCTGGCTGTACGGCGGCGCCAAGGACGCTTCCGCTGACAAGGTTATGGACGGCGGCACGACTCCCGCGATCCCCGAAAAGGCCGGCAAGGATTTCGTTTCAAAGAGAAAGATATTCGTCATCGCTTCCGCTTCTGTCATCGTGCTGACTGTTATCGCGTCGTTCGTGTTCGGCGTTAAGGTGGATATCCGCTTCAAGGGCGGTTCCATGCTGACCTACAGCTACACCGGCGAGATCACCGAGGCTGACACCGCCAAGGTCGCTGCCGACGTGAAGTCTCTTGAAAACGTGCCGGAAGTTACCGTCACCACCGGTACAAGCTTCACCGGCGGGCTTAACACAATGGTAATCTCCTTCGCTTCCGACGAGAAGATGGACGACGACACCCTGAACGCCATCAACGCAAAGGTAGAGGCTGCGCTCCCTGACAACAATGTCGAGAACATCGACACCACGAACGTCAGCGCTTCCTCCGGTACTTCGTTCCTTATCTCCTGCGTTATCGCGGTTGTTATCGCGTTCATTCTGCTGGCTGTGTATATCGCGTTCCGCTTCCAGAAGATCGGTGGTCTTTCCGCGGGTATCATCGCGATCATCTGCCTGCTGCACGACGTTGCGATAACCTATGCGGTTTACGTTTTCGGCGGCATGTCGCTGGATTCCAACTTCATGGCGGTTATACTGACCCTGCTTGGTTACTCCATCAACAACACCATCATCATCTACGACCGTCTGCGTGAGAACCGCTCCAAGTACGGCACAAAGTTCACCGACTCCGAGCTTGTTAACCTCTCAATCAACCAGACGATGCCGCGCTCCATCATCACGACTGCTACCACGGTCTGCGCGATGATCTCCGTTTCTATCGTGTGCGCGCTCATGGGCGTTACCTCGATACTGACGTTCTCCATTCCGCTTGCCATCGGTATGCTGGTGGGCTTCTACAGCTCCGTTTGCCTGGCTGGTCCTATCTGGATCTGGGTTCAGGAAAAGGTGCTCAAGAAGGGCAACTAAAACAAACAAAATATGCAAAGGGCTGCGCAGAAATGTGCAGCCCTTATTTATATCAGTTCCAGGCATGTAGAGAGCAGTTCTGGTCAACAGTGGAATTATCCCCGCTCTGATATCCCCCCTGAAATAAAGCCGAAATGCGCCTTTCTGACGACGCCCGCAGCGTAACCGCGTGATGCCTCTGAACCCCGCAGCAATCCGCTAAGGAACGCAGAATACAACAAAATCGCCCCCATTCAAACAAGCATGGACGTGTCTGATATTGTCACGCCTTGCATTGTTCAGCGCGTTCCTGAATCTCCACATATACAAAAACTCCCCTCCCGGAAACCGGAAGGGGAGATATTGCTGCAAAGATCAAACCAGCTCGATGATAGCCATCTCAGCTGCGTCGCCGCGGCGCGGACCGATCTTGTAGATTCTGGTGTAACCACCGTTCTTGTCAGCGTACTTGGGAGCGATCTCGTCGAATACCTTCTTAGCGACATCTTCCTTAGTAACGTAAGCGAGGACCTGACGCTTGGTGTGCAGTGTGTTAACCTTGCCAAGTGTGATCATCTTTTCTGCCTCTGCGCGAACTTCCTTAGCGCGTGTAACGGTAGTCTCGATCTTACCGTTCTCCAGCAGGAATGTAACCATGCCTCTGAGCATTGCCTTTCTGTGGTCGCTGGGTCTGCCCAGCTTTCTTGTTCCCGGCATATTTCCATTCTCCTTTCGATAGGAATGTATTATCGGCGTAATATTGGCGAACTACGCCGTTATCAGTTGTTTTCTTCAGAGGGTGTGAGGTCAAACCCGAGAGAATTAAGCTTAGCCTTAACCTCGTCGAAGGACTTCTTACCCAGGTTTCTGACCTTCATCATATCCTCAGGGGACTTGTTGATGAGGTCGTCTACTGTATTGATACCAGCTCTCTTGAGGCAGTTGAAGGAACGAACGGAGAGTTCGAGTTCTTCAATAGTCATCTCAAGCAGCTTATCCTTGCGGTTCTCTTCCTTCTCGACCATCAGCTCAGGCTGCTCTGAATCGTCAGAGAGATCAGCGAAGAGCTTGAGGCGCTCGATGAGGATCTTAGCCGCATAGGAAACAGCTTCCTTAGCGGAGATAGTGCCATCAGTCCAGATCTCGATGATGAGCTTCTCGAAATCGGTCCTCTGACCAACACGGGTATTTTCAACAGTGTAATTGCACTTCAGGACAGGAGTATAGATACTGTCAATCGGGATAACTCCAATAACAGGCTGGAGCTGCTCTTTGTTGAGTTCAGCAGAAACATAGCCCCTGCCTCTGTCCAGCGTGATATCCATGAACAGCTTAGCACCGGCGCTCAGGGTAGCGATGTGCATGCCGGGGTCCAGTATCTCGACCTCAGAATCGGTCTTGATATCGCCAGCGGTGACTTCGCCTTCGCCCTCTGCCTCGATGTAGATCGTCTTGGGCGCTTCGCCGTACATTTTAGCTCTGAGTCCCTTGATGTTGAGGATCAGCTCGGTAACGTCCTCCTTAACGCCGGGGACGGTGGAAAATTCATGCTGAACGCCGTCGATCTTAACGGAAGTAGCAGCCACGCCGGGCAGGGAGGAGAGGAGCACTCTTCTCAGGCTGTTGCCGAGTGTGTTGCCATATCCGCTCTGAAGCGGTTCGAGAACAAACATTCCATAAGTTCCGTCTGAGCGTAATTTTGAGGTTTCGATATTGAGCTTTTCGATTTTTTCAAGCATTTGGTACCCTCCACAAGTTCTCGTCTGTTAATTATCCTGTGCTTATTGCCATATTCGCTGTTAATTTTAAATCACACTCTGCCCGTGCCGCAGCTATATGTATAGCATTGGCACAGTTTCAGGCTGTTAGTCAGCCTTTGCAGACTATGAATTAAAAATAACTGCACTAAATATCTGTATGCTTCTATGCTATTATTTAGAATACAGCTCGATAATTAAGTGTTCAGCGATATCGTAGTCAAGCTCTTCACGCTGGAACGCACGGAGTACCTTAGCTGTGCCTGCTTCCTTATTAACTTCGAGCCAGAGGGGGGTGATCCTGCCGCCGGCAACTTCGGCGATCTGCTCAAACTTCTTGCTCTTCTTGCTGTTCTCGTGCAGGGAGATAACGTCGCCAACCTTAACTCTGTAGGAGGGGATATCGACTCTCTTGCCGTTCACACAGAAATGACCGTGAGAAACGAGCTGACGTGCTTCACGTCTTGTGCAGGCCATACCCATTCTGAAAACAACGTTGTCAAGTCTGGATTCGAGGAGCTTGAGGAGGTTCTCACCGGCGATACCCTCTTCCTTGGTAGCGAGTTCGTAGTAGTGGTAGAACTGCTTCTCGAGGACGCCGTAGATGAACTTGAGCTTCTGCTTCTCCTTGAGCTGGGAAGCGTACTCAGACTCTTTCTTTCTCTTGTTTCCGTTGGGGTTTCTGTTGGACTTCTTGTCATAGCCCAGAACTGCGGGGCTGAGATCCAGAGCTCTGCATCTCTTTAAAATCGGGTCACGATTAACTGCCATTGTAAAATTCCTCCGTTATTCAATAGTAATATCGGCTTTGCGGGAAAACTGCTATGCCGACGCCGAGTAAACGAACAGCTCGGTTCTGTTCAGTGATCAAACACGTCTTCTCTTGGGGGGACGGCATCCGTTGTGGGGGATAGGAGTAACGTCCTTGATGAGCTTGACCTCGAGGCCTGCTGCCTGGAGAGCTCTTATAGCTGCCTCACGACCTGCGCCGGGGCCCTTAACGAAAACCTCGACAGTCTTGAGACCGTGTTCCATAGCTGCCTTAGCTGCAACATCTGCTGCTGTCTGAGCTGCGAAAGGAGTGGACTTTCTGGAGCCTCTGAAGCCGAGTCCACCTGCGCTTGCCCATGAAAGAGCGTTGCCCTGAAGGTCGGTAATAGTAACGATTGTGTTGTTGAATGTAGACTGGATATGAGCTGCACCGTTCTCAACGTTCTTGCGCTCACGGCGTCTGCGTACAACCTGCTTGCCCTTGGTTGCTGCCATTATTATACCACCTTTCTGTGATTACTTCTTCTTGTTAGCAATAGTCTTCTTGGGACCCTTGCGAGTTCTAGCGTTGGTCTTGGTTCTCTGACCACGGCAGGGAAGACCCTTGCGATGACGTGTGCCACGGAAGCAGTTGATCTCAACCAGGCGCTTGATGTTGAGAGCAACAGTTCTTCTCAGGTCGCCCTCTACGATGTAGCCGTGGTCGATAACTTCACGGATCTTTGCTTCTTCCTCGTCGGTGAGGTCCTTGACGCGGGTGTCAGGATTTACACCGGCCTTAGCCAGAATATCATTTGCAGACTTTCTGCCGATGCCGTAAACATAGGTCAGGCCTATCTCTACACGCTTTTCCTTGGGCAGGTCTACACCAGCAATTCTTGCCATACTTTTTCCTCCTCTAAGATAGGATCAGAGCTTATCAGCCCTGTCTCTGCTTGTGCTTCGGTTCAACACAGATAACCATAACTTTACCCTTGCGCTTGATTACCTTGCACTTGTCGCACATGGGCTTAACTGAAGGTCTAACTTTCATTGAAATACCCTCCTTTAGGATAGTTTACTCTGCCTGGATCACTTGGCGCGCCATGTGATCCTGCCTTTTGTCAGGTCGTAAGGCGACATTTCAACGGTCACTTTGTCACCGGGCAGTATGCGAATGAAGTTCATTCTCAGCTTGCCGCTGATGTGTGCCAAAATCTTATGACCGTTTGAAAGCTCTACCTTGAACTGTGCGTTGGGCAGTGCTTCCAGAATAACGCCCTCAACTTCTAATACATCTTCTTTAGACAAGCTATTCACTCTCCTCGGCGATGCTCTGGCTCAGTCCGCGGAGTGCGGTCCTCAGCCTCTTATCCGTCGCGGTCGCAGGGTCGATGAACTCTGCCGTGGGACGGACATGTTTCAGGTTCTTTTTCTTCGGGGCAGCGAGCCTGCGCTCTTTTCCGTCGGCGAGGTAAACGAACCTGCCGTCAGCACCCGTGACCAGAAGCAGCTGCCCCTTGTCATGCCCCGCGGTGCTTATTATGATCATGCCTGCTGTAATATCCATTATCAGTGTTCCGGTCTTGTGAGAATGATCGGCTCGCCGTCGGTTATTGCAACAGTGTTTTCGAAGTGGCAGCTGAGGCTTCCGTCGGTGGTGACTACCGTCCAGCCGTCCCTGAGGGTGAGGTTCTCGGGGGAATTCGTGTTCACCATCGGCTCGATGGCGATCGTCATGCCCTTGCAGAGCCTCGGACCTCTGCCCGGCCTTCCGAAGTTCGGCACCTCGGGGTCCTCGTGCATTTCACGTCCGATACCGTGACCGATATACTTACGGCAAACCTGGAAACCATTGGACTCGACGTGGGTCTGTATAGCGTTGGAGATATCTCCGATCCTGTTGCCGGCCACAGCCTGTTCAATGCCCTTGAACATGGCGTCTTCGGTGACTTTGAGGATCTTCTCCGCAGCCTCGCTGACCTTGCCGACCCTGAAGGTCTTGGTGTTGTCGCCCATGAAACCGTTGAGCTCAGCAACGATATCACAGGAAATGATATCTCCCTCTTTCAGGATCACCTTCTTGGAGGGAATACCGTGGATAAGCTGCTCGTTTATAGAGAAGCAGTTATGCCCCGGAAATCCGCAATAGCCCTTGCACGGCGATGAGCCGCCATGAGACACAACGTAATCATTTACGATTCTGTCCAGCTCCCATGTTGAGATGCCTGGAACAGCGTTCCTGCCTGCGAGTTCGAGCGCCTGCGCTGCGAGTTCACCGGCTTTGAGCATACCTTTAAGCTCTGTTGGATTTTTTATTGTTATCATTGTTTGTCACGCTTTTCTGTCTGAGATCAGCCCTTTATCGCAGCCAGCGTCAGCTTGGAGGTCTCAGCGATCTCGTCCTGACCCTCTACGGTGACGAGCTTGCCCTTTGCGGCATAGAAATCCTTGAGGGGAGCTGTCTTTTCGTGGTAGGTCTTGAGGCGGCTGATAACGGTCTCGGGCTTGTCGTCAACTCTCTGAACGACCTTTCCTCCGCATGCGTCGCAGATCCCCTCGACCTTAGTGGGCTTGTATTCGATGTGATAAGAATTTCCGCACTTCTCGCAAACGCGTCTGCCGGACATTCTTGCTGTGATAGCTTCGTCGGCAACGTGGATCTCAACGACCTTGTCGATATTCACGCCCATCTTCTCCAGCGCCTCAGCCTGTGCAACAGTTCTGGGGAAGCCGTCGAGAATGAAGCCGTTCTTTGCGTCGTCCTCTGCTATTCTGTCCTTGAGGATACCGATCACCACCTCGTCAGGAACAAGGTCGCCCCTGTCCATGTACGCCTTGGCAGCAAGACCGGCGGGAGTGCCGTTCTTGACAGCCTCGCGCAGCATGTTGCCTGTGGAGATTGCGGGGATATTCAGTTCCTTGCAGACTACCTCAGCCTGAGTACCCTTACCTGCGCCGGGAGCGCCTAAAAAAATCAGATTCATTATGATCTCCTGTTCGCATTATGCCTTAGTAACACCCGCGCCTCCCCGGTTGCCCGGGGAAGCTGGGTAAATTAATCAAGGAAGCCGGGGTGATGACGCATCATGATCTGGCTCTCGAGAGTCCTTACAGTTTCAAGGGCAACACCGACAACGATGAGGATCGTCGTACCGCCGATGCTGATACCTCTGAGAGAGGGAACGCACAGCGCCAGAATGATCGGGAATATTGCCACGATACCGAGGAATATAGCGCCGATCAGGGTGATCTTGTTGAGAGAGTTGTAGATGAAATCCGAAGTGGGCTTGCCCGGACGATAACCGGGGATAGCGCCGTTGTTCTTCTTCAGGTTGTTTGCGATCTCAACAGGATTGTACTGGATAGATACATAGAAGTAGTTGAATGCGATGATGAGCAGGAAGTAGATCACTGCGTACAGCGGAGTGCTCTGGTTGAACACTCTGAGGAATCCACCCCAGAAGCCCTCGTCCTGTTCCGTGATGTGGAAGAAGTAGAGGATCGTCTGCGGAAGGCTCATCAGGGACATTGCGAAGATGATCGGCATAACACCGGACATAGCGACCTTGATCGGAATGTGGGTGGACTGACCGCCGTACATCTTTCTGCCGACAACGCGCTTGGCATACTGCACCGGAATTCTTCTCTCGGCGTTGGTCATCATGATGACGAACCACACCATAGCGATGAAGATGATGATAGCGAGGAGCACGAAGCCGATGTTTGCGGGCTCATCTCTTACGATGGTCACGAAGTAGTTAACAGCCTTGGGCAGGCCGGAGATGATACCTGCGAACAGTATCATGGAGATACCGTTGCCGATACCCTTTTCATTGATACGGTCGCCGAGCCAGATGATCATCGACGCGCCGGCAACGAAGCAGGCAACGATAACGATGGCAGCAAGCACGATGGAGAACATATCAGATGTGGTATCGTACACATCGCCGTACTTGAGTATCGCGATGTGCTTGTCGTTCTCGCCGACGGTGCCGTTTCTGAGAGTGAAGTAGAAAGCGAGCGCCTGGAGAACGGCTATAGCGAGCGATGTTATCTTTGTGATGGTGTTCAGCTTCTTTCTGCCCTGCTCGCCCTCTTTCTGGAGCTTCTCCAGAGGAGGGATAGCGACAGCCAGCAGCTGAATGATGATCGACGCGTTGATGTAAGGCGTGATCGACATCGCCAGCAGAGTTCCCTTTCCGAGCGAACCACCCGTCATAACGTCGAGGTAG
>HF989375.1 GCA_000432175.1 Eubacterium sp. CAG:786 | reverse complement strand
AATATCAGTTTGAGTAAAAAAAGAAAAACAAACGGTGAGATAGCAGAAATACTTGACGTAAGTGAAAGGCACGTCAGGTCAGTCAAGAAGCAATACGCTGAAGGAGGTTTGCCTGCGTTGAAACCAAAAAAGCGTGGACGCAATAAAGGTGAAAAGAGAATATTGACTCCCGAACAGGAGAATGAAATTCAGAGGATAATCGTAGATAAAGATCCAATGCAGTTAAAGTTTAAGGACTGTATGTGGACAAGAAAAAATATCTCTGAACTGATTTTTTCAAAAGTACGGAATAAGGATGAAATTGTCCACACTCGGATACTATCTTCAGCGATGGGGATTCAGTGTTCAGCGACCTGTAAAGCGTGCATACAAGCAGGATCAGGAGAAAATCGACAAGTGGCTGAACGAAGGATTTCCCGGCATAACAGAACGTGCAGAAGCCGAAAATGCAGAGATTTTCTTTGGTGATGAAACCAATATACAGAATACCTGTAACTATATGAAAGGATACGCCCTCAAAGGAAAGACACCTGTTGTAAGAACAGAGTCGCAGAAATTCAAGATAAACATGCTTTCAGCTGTTTCTAAGAGAGGTAAGCTGAGATTTGTGCTGTACAAAGATAATATGGATTCTGATAAGCTTATTGATTTTATGAGAAGGCTCATACACGACAGTAAAAAGAAAGTATTTCTTATCCTTGATAATCTTAGAGTACACCATTCAAAGAAAGTACAGGAATGGGTCGAAAAGCATAAAGAAGCAATTGAAGTATTTTATCTTCCTCCGTATGCACCGGAATACAATCCTGATGAGCTTGTAAACAGTGATTTAAAGCGTTCGGTTGGAAGCAAGGCTTCTTCACAATCAAAAGAAGAACTGGAACATAATGTCCGAGTCTGAATACCGAACCATGT
>HF989374.1 GCA_000432175.1 Eubacterium sp. CAG:786 | reverse complement strand
TGGGTGTTGAGTTATTTTACAGCGCCTTTTCGAAATACAACCAGCACCGCCCTCTGTATTTCACAGAGGGCAGTCAGTCTGTTGAAAAACATAATACACCATCAAATCATCTCATACTTCCCGAACAACTCAGCCGATATATCAACAACGCTGTCAAAGGGGATCCTCGTACCGTCTGCAAACACGATAACTCTCTCCACAGGCTCTATAACGCGTATTTTTCCGGAAACGGCCCTTACAGAGCCCCCGGATTTAAGCTTGTCGGGAACAAAGCAGCGTATAGTGACCTCCGGACGGTCGCGGAGATTGTCGATGAGAATGTTTATCTTATCGCTCAATACCGCCTCCTCGTCTTCGTCAAGCGTATGCCGGGTGTCAGTCAGCCGTCCCGATTCAGCTATAATATCGTCGTACCCCGTGAGCGCGGAAAAAGGCGAGAACTGGGCGGCACGGTTTCCGCGTGACATAGGGGCATGCCGTTTTGAAATATGGCGCGGGAGATTTATTATGTTGTCGTATCTCATGATGTGCTTCCTTTCTCTATGCCTTGTGGCCGCCGATCTGCCTGTTGCGTTCAACGGTGGTGGCGCCCTGTTCCAGATTCATGCCCTTAATGACGGAATTTTTGCCGTACCTGCGTTTTATCTCCAGCATGGCCTGCTGTACATTGTGTTCCTTTTCAAGAGCCTTTTCCTCACGCTCGCGCCTGGCGTTCTCTTCGTCGTAATCCGTGAACATATCCAGCTGTTCGCCTGTCTGCAATCGTTCATATTCAGCCTGCTGCCCTGGAATCACCCCGGCTGCCACGATGTTTACCCTGCGGACGAAAAGCCGGCTGTCCACTATCCTGTCGTATAATTCTGCCGCTGCCTGCATGATAAGACGGGTGGAAGAAGTCCTGCGGTCAAGATTTATCGTGCCGTGAGCAGCTTTAGGAACTGGTCTGCCATAGTGATCCATAACTAATTCACCATGGTAGTTCCGAGGTATACCGGTATTATCATAGCCTACGCTGAGCACTATCTGCCCTGTCACCAGGGATTTACCAACAAGGTCCAGCGACAGAAGTTCCGACATCTCGCGAACTATGAGCCTGCCCATTTCTGCCGTGTACGGCTTTGTCAGCACCTGTCCCATGCTGACGCTGCTTGACGACGGACGGTACGCCTTGATGTCTGATATAAGGGTCGACTCATAGCCCCATGCGTGGTCAATAATAAGCTCCGCATTTACGCCGAACGCCTTGTACAGTATCTCTTCGTTATTTATGGACATTTCCGCAACATCGCCGAGCGTTTTCATACCCATTGCTTCAAGGCGTGCCGCGATGCCATGCCCTATTCGCCAGAAATCAGTCAGGGGCGTGTGCGTCCACATGGTCTGCCGGAAGCTCATTTCGTCAAGCTGCGCAATACGGACGCCGTCCTTGTCCGCGGGCATCTTTTTTGCCACTATATCCATTGCCACTTTACAAAGAAACATATTGGTGCCTATCCCTGCAGTCGCCGTGATGCCGGTTTCGGCCAGCACTTCCCTTATAAGCTTAATTGCAAGCTCATGCGCGGTCATGCGATATGTTTTAAGGTAACATGTCGCATCAATGAACACCTCGTCTATTGAATATACATGTATATCTTCCGGGGCGATGTGCCTGAGATATATCTGATAGATCCTGCTGCTTACCTCCATATATTTTGCCATCTGCGGTGGCGCAACGATATAGTCCACCTCATACGAAGGGCGCTCCGCAAGTTCTGTTGACACATAGGACCTCCCCGTGAACCTTCTGTTCGGTATGGCGCGTCTGCGCTGATCGTTGACTCCCTTTATGCGCTGCACCACCTCAAACAGCCTGGCTCTGCCGGGAATTCCGTAAGCCTTAAGCGAAGGAGATACTGCAAGGCAGATGGTCTTGTCAGTTCTGGTTCTGTCAGCAACGACAAGGTTAGTCGTGAGCGGATCAAGGCCACGCTCCGTGCATTCCACCGAGGCATAGAAAGATTTCAGGTCAATGGCAATATATGTCCGATTTTCTTCCATAAATGCAGTTCTCCTTGCCGCTATTACCATTTTGCGTTTTTTGATATCGCATGAACATATTATATCACGATTTTCAGAAATTATCAAGAGTTTTTCAAAAATTTCGTTCATGTTTTTATTAGATAAGAAAATGTTCGCAATAACAGCCGCGAAAATTT
>HF989373.1 GCA_000432175.1 Eubacterium sp. CAG:786 | reverse complement strand
CCCCCACCACCAGCAGCGCCGCAGACAGAAACGCCAGCGGAACAAATACCGCGCCGTCAGCCGGCAGCCACGCCCAGGAAGCGCCTCCAAATACGCCCAGTATCCACCGGAAGCCTTTCATCACCCATATCAGCGGTACTGCCAGTATTGGCAGCCCGGTGACGACAACGACAAGCCCCAGCGTCACCGCAGCCGTAAAAAATGGCGCAAGCGCCACCGAAGCCGGAAGTTCCACCAGCGATATTCCTCCAAAGCAGGAAACGCTCACCGGGGCTATGCATATCATTGCGCACAGCGATATCACGGCAGCTTCCTTGATCTTGGCGAGAAGCTTAAAGCGTTCAAACTCAAATCTGCGGAGCTGGTTCATTCTTCTGCCCAGCACAGCCGCGCCGAAAACTCCCAGCGCCGACATCTGCAGCGCAGGGTCGGTGGCTGCGTACGGTGAGAACAACGTCAGCGCCAGCACCGCGGAACACAGCGAGTTCATGATATCCGCACGCCGCAGGAACATCGGCGCTGTCTTGGCAAACAGCATCATTATCCCCGCGCGCATGACCGACGGTGAAAACCCGAACAGCACAGCCAGCACGGGCACCGTCACCAGCGCTATTATTGCCTGCGAGTACTTTCCCCTGCCGAAAAGCTCCATGAGTATCATCAGCACCAGCGTGATATGCGCGCCGGAGACCGCAGTCATGTAGTTTACGCCGGAATAGGTGATATCGCGTTTCAGCCGCAGCGAAAATCCCGACTTGTTGCCAAGCAGCAGCCCCTTGCACAGTTCCGCTTCGTCGCCGCCTACGACGTCCAGCCTTTCCGCAGCGGCAGTGCGTACTGCGTCCGCGATACGAAGCAGGCTGAAACTCCGCTCAGTGCCGTGGACTTCCTCAACGCCGCCCTCAAGCACGACGCCGTCAGAGAACGTGAACATGTTCGCGTCAGCCGTGGTCAGCGTTATATCCGCGTCGATAATATCGCCGGGCAGAGCCGCGTAATTCCCAGTGAGCTCGATCAGCGCCGGGAAGCCGCCCACGACCGTCAGGGCATGCGATATGGTGTAATTCGCAGCGGAATACTCCACCGACATCACCCTGCAGGAAGCGCGCATCTCCTCGCCGGAATGCGCTTTCAGCGGCTGGCAGTAGCCCCACATATACGCCGACATGCTGAGAAGCCCCATGAAGAGCGCCGCTGCGCGCAGTTTTTCACGCCGCATGATGAAGCAGGAGGCAGCAAGCATGGCAGCGCCTGCAAGCAGTATCGCCCTCAGTACGTCGTCGCTGAACGCCCCCGCAAGGCAGCCCGCAGCATAGCCTATCCCCAGCCTGACTGCCGGGAGGTCAAGTTCCTTTTTGATTTTTTCGTCCATAATAAATCAGGTGGAGAGGACGCATGCGCACCTTTCCACCCATAATTATCAAAAGAAACTATCAGATGAAGCCGGGGAAAGAAACGCCTCCGGTGACTTTCTCCATCTCAGCTGCGCCGTAATCGTCAACTTCCTTGAGTATCTCGTTGACGCCGCTGATGATGAGGTCCTGCAGCATCTCGATATCCTCGGGGTCAACCACCTCGGGCTTGAGGGTAACGGACTTGAGCTGCTTGTCGCCGGTCATAACCAGCTCAAGCGCACCGCCGCCGACCTGCTTTGTGAACTCCTTGACTGCAAGCTCGTCCTGGATCTTCGCGATGTCTTCCTGCATCTTCTGGGCTTTTCTGACCATCTGGTTCATGTTAGGTGTGGAATTCTGATATCCCTGGGGTAATCTTGCTTTCATTTCGGTATTATCCTTTCACTTGATTTGTACATCTATATTGAGCTGCCGTGCTTTTTCAAGCAGCTCCTTCACAGCTGAGTTCTTATCCTCGGCTGCTGTATCCTTTTCTTCGCCGGAAACCATCGCGCGCAGCTTCTTTCCGGACGCCTGCGAGAGTATGCGCTCCAGCTCCTGGGTGCCTTTCGCGGTCATTCCCTGGAGCATCAGGTTGCCGGTGTGCACCACAAGCACGCCGTCGCTCACCGTCGCGGTGGAATCCTCCAGCATCGCTGCATAAAGCGCGTCGTTAACCTTTGCGAGAATGCCCTGCCACTCCTCGGGAGTTATCGCGCTGATCTTCTCGTAACCGCCCACGGGCTCTTCCTCATCCTTTTTCGGGGGGATCTCGGGCTCAGGCTCTGGCTCGGGAACAGGCTTCGCGACAGGTTCGGGGTTCTTCACCGGCTCTGGCTGAGCGGGTATTGCAGGCTCCGGCGCCGTGTCGAATTCCCTCTGCGGAACAAACTCAGCAGGCGGCTCCTCCGGTGGGGGCGCAAAATCGCTCTCAGGGGCGGCAGGCGCGCTGTTCATTTCTGGCATGGGCGCGAATTCAGGCGCTTCCGGAACGGCTGCGGGCGCTGGATTTTCCTGTCTGGACTCCGGCGCTCCGGCAGATTTAGCCGCAGGGGCGTTCTGCTTCAGCAGTTCCTGCAGCCTGTTCTGGTTCTTTGCGATGTCTGCGGCCGCTGTTTTTTCAGCGGGCTTCTCCGGTTCCGCGGGGATCTCGGGCTTCTCCGGTTTTATTGGCTCGGTCTTTGGCTCTGCCGGCATGGGAGCGGGCTGAGCGGGGCTCTTCGGCGCTTCCTGCGCGGTGGGGTCGAATATCTTCTGCAGCTTCTTCACCGCTGCCGCCTGGCTGGGTGAAAGCTTGTCGTCGGAACGCGGCGCGAACTCGCTGCCCATTGGCTTGAATTCCGCAGGCTTCTGTACCGGCTGGGTCGCCGGCGCCGCACCCGCAGACTGGACCGCAGCTGCCTGAGCCGCAGTGGGAGCGCCGGTGCAAAGCTTCACGAAGCACATTTCCGCAACGGTACGGCGCTGGCGCGTCTTTGAGATACCGTCGGTGCATTCCTGTATAAGAGTGAGACAGCGCAGTATATCCTGCAGGGTGAATGCCCCGGCGATACGGTCTATCTCGTCATAATCCGACGGCATTACCGAAAGCAGCCCGTGCTCTCCGGGCGCGCTCTTGCTGAGCATCAGGTCGCGGAACACCATTCCAAGCTCGTCCATCACCCTTGCGATGTCCTTGCCTGCCTTGTACAGCTGTTCCAGCAGCATTATACAGCCGGGAATATCCTTTGCCGCGATGAACTCCGCAAGCTGGTACATTCTTCTGTTGTCTGCGACGCCCGCGCATTCACGCACGGTGTCCTCGGTGACTTCACGGCTGACGGAAATGCACCTGTCCAGCAGCGACAGCGCGTCGCGCATTCCACCGTCCGAAATGCGTGATATCATATCCGCAGCGCCGTCGGTGAGGGAAACTCCCTCCTGCGCCGCAACGCTTAACAGCCTTGCGGAACTGTCTGCGACGTCTATCCTGCGGAACTCGAACCGCTGGCATCTCGAAACGATAGTCGCGGGCACCTTGTGCAGTTCAGTGGTCGCTAGAATGAACACGACATGCGCCGGCGGCTCTTCGATAGTCTTGAGCAGCGCGTTGAATGCCGCTGTGGAAAGCATGTGCACCTCGTCCACGATGTAAACGCGGTATTTGCAGCTGACCGGGGTGTACGCAAGCTGGTCCTGCAGGATATGGACGTCCTCGACCTTGTTGTTGCTGGCGGCGTCCATCTCCACGATGTCAGTCGCGGAACCGTCTGCTATCTCGCGGCAGTTCTCGCACTCAAGGCAGGGATTGCCGTTGACCGGGTGCTTGCAGTTGAGCGCCATCGCGAGGATCTTCGCGCATGTGGTCTTACCGGTTCCCCTGCTTCCCGTAAAAAGATATGCATGGGTGTTCTGCCCGGTGGCTATCTGGTTTTTGAGGGTGGTGACTATCTGCGGCTGAGATATAACGTCGTCGAACGTCCTCGGACGGTATTTTCTATACAGCGCAAGGTACATAGCCACACTCCCTTTCAGACAAAAATGAAAAAATATAAATGCCCTCGATTATGGGAACAGGCTTGCTGCGGCACACAGAGATGTCCGCTTAATGCTGCTCGGTTCCCCGCCTGACATGGTTCACAGCACTCTGTTGCACAGGGCCTGCCCCCATAAGCGAGAGCATTTACATCCTCTATTATACTCTATTCTGCACAAAAAATCAAGTAGTTTTTAAAAATTTGACGAATATATCAGAGAAGCTCCGCTGCACGGCGCATTTCCCGCGCGGCTGCGGTGATGTCCGGCTGCGCGACTACTGCGGAAATGACTGCCGCGCCGTTTATCCCAAGTCCGTACAGCTGCGCGATATTCTGCGCGTTCACGCCACCTATGACGACAAACGGTATCTGCACCGCGCTGCGTATTCCCCTGATCGTCTCCGGGGTAACCTTGCGCGTGTTGGTCTTTGTGGAAGTCGGGAACACCGCGCCCACGCCCAGGTAATCAGCGCCGTCCGCCTGCGCCTTTGCGGCTTCCTCCGGGGTAGCCGCGGAAACGCCTATTATCTTGTCCGCGCCCAGGATCCTGCGCGCTTCACGGCAGGGAATGTCGGACTGACCGAGGTGCACCCCCGCAGCCCCGGCAGCAAGGCAGATATCCAGCCTGTCGTTGATTATCAGCGGGACGTTATACCGGTCGGTAACCTGCTTCACGCGGCAGGCAAGCTGGTACATCTCCAGCGAACTTGCGGTCTTTTCCCGCAGCTGCACTACGGAACAGCCGCCGGCTATCGCCTTTTCCACGCTTTCCTCAACGGTTTTGCAGGACATTAGCCCGCTGTCGGTGCACAGGTACAGTGTGTAATCAACTTTCATAAATGTCAAGCCTTTCGATAAGTGTATCTGGGGTGATATTCCCCGCAAAGTCAAACAGCGCCGCGCGGAAGCCCCCCAGCCCCGCGGAACGTTCCGCAGCAAGCTCCCCGCAGATATCCATGAACGCGATCCCGGCCGCCGCCCCGGTGAACGCGTCGCTCACCGCTATGAATGCCGCGCACAGCGCCGAAGTCATGCAGCCCGCGCCGGTGACTTTCCGCAAGAGCGGGGTGCCGTTCCTGATAACTGCGCTGCGGCCGTCCCCGGCGATGTGATCCGCCGCCCCGGTGACTGCGCACACGCAGCCCAGGCGTTCTGAAGCCGCCTGCGCTGCGGCTTCCGGCAGAATGCCGGTTTCTGCGGAATCCACCCCGTGTTCCCCGGAATCCAGCCCGGCAAGGAACGCAAGCTCCGACAGATTTCCGCGCACCGCTGTGGGTATCCCCTGTTTTATGAGCGCCGCTGCGGCTTCCCGGCGCAGGCGGGTCATTCCCACGCCCACGGGGTCTAACACTGCAGGGATCCCGCTTTTCTGCGCCTGCAGCCCGGAATTCATCATGGCGCGCAGCCGCGCTTCCGACGGGGTGCCGAGGTTGAGCGTCAGCGCGGAGGCTTTCGCGGTGACCTCGGCGCATTCCGCAGGGTCGTCAGCCATCATCGGGGAAGCGCCCGCGGCAAGAAGCATGTTCGCGGTGTCCCCGGCGGTGACGTAATTCGTTATGCAATGTACGAGAGGCGCCCTCCCGCGTAATTCGGAGAGCGCCTGTGCGATGTCTTGTTTAAGGGTCATTTTATGCCTTTCAGGATTTCTGCGGCTGGATATCGCCAATGAACTGGTCGATAGCCTTTACTCTCTTGAGAGAGGTAACGATTATCGCTGCGATGACAGTTCCCACAACGCTTGAAACGAAGAACGGGAACACAAAACCGAACAGCGTAGCCGCAGTGTTATTCATAACAAGGTAAGCTATCGGGAAGGACAGCATGCCGCCGATGACGGAAGTTCCGAAAAGCTCCCCGACATACGCCATGGGAAGCCTTAAGGTGAGGGGCTTTCCCTTGAATATCCAGTGATACATCACGCCGGAAAGGAACGCACCCACCATGCTCCCCGGAAATGCCAGCGGAGAACCAAGCCCTGCGAAATTGCGTATCAGGCTGGCGCAGAACGCCATACCGAGGGAATACCACGGCCCGAGATAAACGCCGCCGATGATGTTGACAAGGTGCTGCACCGGGCTGCACTTAGCCCCCAGGAACGGGAACGAGAACAGCGACCCTGCCACGGCAACTGCGACAAGTACCGCAGCGACAGCGAGTTTTCTGATGTTTGTCTTTTTCATAATGATACCTCTTTCCTGTGCCGCGCAGGAAACACTACCCCGCGCACGCACAAAATGCGTTACAATACAGCCTGTCTGTATTGCCGGTCGATACTCAGAAGTATCCTCTCACCCCGAAACACGGGTTCCCTCGCTGGTAGTCTGCCCCGAACGGCGCTCCCCGTCGGGTGTGTATCATATCCGCTTTACACGGCTGAAACCATTTATTTCACGTCCGGTTTTCTCGACGTGAGGAACTCTATCGAGCGCTCTATCGAGCTTCTGACATGCTCCATATCTTCACTGTGCAGCTTGCCTGCATTGCGGTAGTCAAAGCTGTTGCAGAAATCGTTGACGTCGCTGTTAAGTTCCTTTATGTAGTTTTCCACAAGCTTGTCCGTCGCCTCTATGAACGCCTTCTGGTCGGGCTTTGCAAGCTTGGACTGCACATGCGACATCAGCAGATTATAGTGCGGTATGCAGATGTACTTCTGCGAACTGTAGAGATTGCGGAACTTCGCGTCGTCGCGGAACATCGTGAACACGGTGTCCAGCATGTGCTCCACGCCCCAGTCCACCTTGCTGCAGACGAAGCAGGTATTCTCTATCTCGCTGCACTTCTTTGCCTTTGCGCCCTTTGTGAAGAATATGCTCTTGTTCTCGAACACCTGCCCCCTGAGTGTGCTGAGATAGGTGTTGAGCATAAGTCCCAGCGAAAGACGGTTGTTCTGCCTGAGCAGGCTGTTGAAGTGAGTGTGGCAGAAGCCAAGGCGGTTGGTTTCCATGCGCACGTCAGGCTCCATCATCGCGGCGCCCATGATGTACTCGCTGATGTGCTGCTCCACGGTGTTGCGCATGGCGCAGATAGGGCAGCCCTCCCGCGGCTCGAACACTTCGTTTACCGGTATCGTCAGAATGCTTTCTCTCATTGGCGTTCCCTTCCTGATATGTTGATATGGTGAAAACTCGCTGAAAAAACAGCGCATGCTCTTGAAATTCTATATCTATTGTATTATAATTAAGACAAATAATCAAGGGGTTTTAGTAAAAAAATTATGGATCTGACGATAAAAAATGATAATTTTGACATATCCCGTACCTTTGAGTGCGGTCAGTGCTTCCGGTGGAAGCCGTGCGACGGGGGATATTCCGGCACCGCAGGCGGCAGGACGATATCCCTCAGCCAGTGCGGCAGCACCGTGACGTTACACGGGATACGGAAGGAGGATATCCCTTTCTGGGAAAACTACTTCGACCTTAGCGCGGATTATTCCGCCTACATAAACACCCTCTCCGCTGACAAAACGCTGAAAAAGGCGTGCGAAGCCTCCCCGGGCATAAGAATACTGCAGCAGGAGCCTTTCGAAACGCTGATAAGCTTCATCATCAGCCAGAACAACAATATCCCGCGCATTGCGGGCATAATCTCGCGCCTGTGCGAATGCTTCGGCACCCCGCTGGAAACCGGATACGCATTCCCCACGGCAGAGCAGCTCGCGGGGCTTTCCCCGGAGGACCTCGCGCCGCTGCGTGCAGGCTTCCGCGCGCGATATATCTGCGACGCGGTGGAAAAGGTGAACTCCGGCGCGGTGGACTTCGCGCTGGTGGAAAAACTCCCCCTCGCCGAAGCCCGGGAACACCTTAAACAGATAACCGGTGTAGGCGACAAGGTGGCTGACTGCGTGCTGCTGTTCGCATTCCACAAGACCGACGCATTCCCGAAGGACGTGTGGGTGAAGCGCATTATGGCGCAGTATTACCCCGACGGGCTGCCGGAATGCACCCGGGGCATCGAGGGCATCGCGCAGCAATACCTGTTCGATTACGTCCGCAACCTGGCAGATACCTCCGGAGCGGAAGCCCCGGCTGAATTACAAACGACATGACGAACGAAAGGAAGTATAATTATGTTCTGTAATATGTGTGGCAAGAAAGT
>HF989372.1 GCA_000432175.1 Eubacterium sp. CAG:786 | reverse complement strand
CTATATCCGAAAACCTTTGGTCGAGTGCCTAGACGCGTATCACGCGCGTTGAGGCGCTTTTGTTTTATTTGTCATGCGTAAATTACACAAAACCGGGCGCTTTTCAGCACCCGGTTCATTTATTTATGCAGGTCGATCGTTATCACCGGAAGCACCCCTCCGGTAGGATACGGATTTGTGATCGTTGCTGTGCCGTTATTGCCCAGCATCGGAATACCATGATTAAAACTCCGCAGCCAGAATACCTTGTCGCCAACGCCGCCGCTTCTTATGCTGTCCGCATACACCGTGCATATCGTGTCGTAGTTCTTCCGCAGCCCGTCACGGTAATCCGGAATGGTGACAAGATCCGATACCTCACCCTGTTTCTTTAACTCGTCATAGTTCCAGTATTCTTTCATGACTGCGCACAGCCTGCTTCTCTCGGCTTCGGTGAACGCGGAATTCAGGAACGTTCCGTTCAGCCAGCTGCGAAGCCCGCTTTCTGCCCAGTTCGCGCCGTCGTAAGCCCGCTGATCGATGATGTATTCCGAAAAAAGAACCGCCTTATCGCCGTCATTTGATACGACAACCCACTTTATCGGCTCGGTGGAAGAAAGATCCCCGTCCTGTTCCCATCTGCCGAACTCAACGACGGTCCCTGTAAGAAACAGCGACTTTATCCGGGACTTTGCTTCTTTCAGCTGCTCCGCGCTGTCCCTGTAATCACCGAGAACCGCGAAAATATCCGCAGCTTCCTGCGGTTTGCCGTCGGAAAGGCACTCCACGGCAAGGCTGTACTTTGCTTCAGTGAGCCGCTCAGCGCTGTCGGAATATCCACCGAGCTGCGTGAAAAGCTCCACTGCCCTTGCGCTGTTCCCAGAAGCCAGCGCTTCTTCCGCAGTCTGATAATACAGCGCATTTGAACGCTCCTCGCTGTCGGAATACTCCCCGAGTTCCGCGAACATCTCCGCTGCCTGCTCACTGTCGGTAACCGCTGTCTGCTCTGCCTGCATATAGCGGGCTTCACAGACGCGCTGTTCCCAGTCGCCGCTCTGGCTGTTTTCAAACATCTTTGCAGCCGCTGAAAACTCCCCCGCCTGCAGCAGGAGTTCCGCACGACGGTAATGCACTTCACCGAGCCGGTCGCTGCTGTCAGAATATTCCCCCAGACCTGAAAAAAGCTTTGCCGCCAGGTCAAGCTCACCCTTTTCAAGGTGATTTTCCGCCTGCATATAGCGCGTGCGCAGTATCTCTTCCGACGAAGTGCCGTAATCCCCAAGCAGCATAAATCCGCTCTCTGCCGCGTCGAAATCGCCGTTTTCACGCTGCCAGCATGCTTTCTGGAACATCGTGCTTTTCACTTCGTCTGCGGAATTCTCATAGCTGCCAAGCCGCGTGAATATTTCCGCTGCCTCGTCGTACTGCATGTTTTCCCGCAGCTGCAAAGCCAGCTGATATTCCGCCTGTCGCTTCATTTCTGCGGAATTCGAATAGTCCCCGGCGCTGTCAAAATGTTCCACTGCGCTTGCGTAATTCCCGCTGCGCAGGTCCTCCATTCCCGCGGAATGCTCCGCTCCTCTGTGAACATTACCTGCGATAAGCACTGCGCCGGTTATGATCACGGCAGCCGCTGCAGTTCCCGCAACGGAAGCGGTGATAATGCGATTTCTCCGCTTAAAATAGCTGAGCCGGTTCTCCTGCTGGCTCCTGGCTTCCTCTGTCAGACGGATATCCTCGGCGCTGCGGTTTTCCGAGCCTATGCGGCAGCGTTCCGCAAGCGACGGGCTGTCGCGGTATTCCCCGAGGGAAACGAAGATATCATGCGCCGTGCTCAGTTCATCGGCGTTCCGGCTGTTCTGCAGGATACTCAGCGCGTAGTCGTACTGTGAACGCCTGCGGGTCTCCTCCTGTTCTGCGAGGAGTTCACCGGAACGCGCCCGGCATTTTTCAGCTTCTTCCACACAGCCGAGCCTGTCTAGCCGCGCTGCGATATCGTTCAGTTCCTGCGGATCTTCCGACGTGCCGCGCAGGCGCGCAGCAACACCCAGAACGCCCGTGCGCGCGTACTCAAGAAGCGTGCCTTTCTGCGGCTCGTCCGCGTATCTCATCGCCTTTTCCCACGCTGGGGTATCTGTTATATCACGTCCCAGCTGCGGTATCTGCTCCGGGGAATGTATGTGCAGTTCTGCCAGAAGCTTGGCTATATAAGCTTCCCCGTTCTCCGGGTCGCTGTCAAGAAGCTGTTCGCACAGCTGGTCAGCGGTGGTGAATTCCCCGGAAGCAAGACAGCGATACGCCCTTGCCAACAGCCCGTCGGGGTCGTCAGTGGCGACGCTGCCCGTCTGCGGGAGCACCCTGTCAACCGCAGCAGCAATGTTCTCCATAAATCCCAGCTGACCGGCGTCCACCGCCTGGTAGCCGGAAAGTTCCTGCGGAATTGCCGCGATATTACCGCTGAACACCGGTATCACAAGCCGTCTGTCGTCCGGCAGCGCAAGGAAGCGGCTCCACTCGTTACGCACCCAGGGCGCTTCAAAATGCTCCCTTGTAAAGCCGACTGCCAGCATCACCCGTGCGGAATTCAGCGCGGAAAATATCACCGGCTCGTACTCTGAGCCCGGCTTATCCTCCAGCGTTATTCTCGCGAAAAACACCCTGCGCCCCTCGTCAGTGAAGCGCTTGTATATCTCCTGGGCAAGCAGCGACTCGTAAGTCCTGCCGCCCCTGCCGTCGTCCTCCTTGTAGCAGATGAATATATCGAACGGCTGCTCGCTGTCAGAAACCGCAAGAAGCCTGCGCTGGATATCGTCAAGCTCCTGCGCCTGGCTGCGGTAATGCCCGAGCATTTCCCCGTCGGAGCATTCCTCCACCATGCGGAATGCCTCGTCCGCAAGCACGGACGTGCGCCTTGCACGGTTTATCGTCGGGACTGCCCTGTCCCCGTCCAGCACGTAAGTCACGCCATATCTGCACAGCAGCAGCGCCCACCAGAGTTCCGCGCTCTGCGGAATATCAGCCGTCATCTGCTCGTATATCGCGGCAGCGCGGTCGAATTCCCCGGCGCTGCGGAGCTGCTCGGCGCGGCTGTAAAGGTTGCTGCGCTGGCTGTCGGTGAACCGCGGGACGGTCTGCTTCATTCCGCAGAAAGCGCATATGTAAAGCGTACTTTCGCCTACCTGTTCAAGCTGTCCACCGCAGCACCTGCAAATAAATTCAGCCATAATCCCTCGTTATCTCAATCTCCGCAGCAGATGCGTATGCAAGGCCGCACAAAGTTCGTTTCGTTGTATTTTACGTCGCTGTAGCCACCCTGAGCCGACACGCTTTCGATACAGAACATCTTTCCTGTTGAGCGCAGCCACCAGCCGTTGCCGCCGTTGAACGACGACGTGCTGCCGTTAAGTTCCTGCTCCTGCATGAGCGCATAACCGGTCTTGTCGCCTGTCAGGTCCCCGCTGAAATACTTCTGCGCCTCATTGCGGCTGAGAATGAACACGTTATCCAGCGTATTCTCACCGCCCCACGTGCCGTAAGTCGGATTGTCAACGTTGACGAGCGAAGTCTGCCCTATCAGCTGTTTTTCCTCCTGCGTGAACGCGCTGTTGTAGAATTCCCCGTTGAGCCAGGTGCGCAGCGTGCTGTCAGCCCAGTTCTCACCGCCAAATTCCTCATATGCAAGCAGCTTTCTGCTTATAAGCAGCGCAGTGCCGTCGGAAACCTCCAGGCATTCCCACTCGATGGGGGGCGCTTCCTTGCCGGAATACTGGCTCTGCCAGAAGCTGCCTATATACAAGTTGTCGCCTGCCCTTATTCCGCTGAGCCGCACAGAGAGGCTCTCCGCAAGCTTTTCTGCCGCGTCGGAATAATCTCCCAGCTCCTCGAATATCTTGTCTGCCTCGTCGTAAATATGCTCGCTGCGCAGCTTCACCGCCCTGCGATACTTGGTTTCCAGCAGCATGTTTGCGCTGTCCTTGTAGGTTTCGTCGTAATTGAAGCACCATTGTGCTCTGCGGTAATCCTCGTTTTCAAGCTCCACGAAGCCCTGCTGGTACCGGCACTCCTTATAGAGTGCGTCTGCGTCCTTATAGCCGTGTATCGCGGAGAGATATTTCAGCGCGCTGCTGTAGTCCCCGGCGCTGATACTATCCTGCGAAGCGGCATAACATGCGCTCTGGAGCAGTTCTTCGCTGTCGGAATAATCCCCCAGCTCCTCCAGCAGTGTTATCGCGGTGCCGTTGTCCCCCTCTGCGAGCCGCATTTTCGCCTCGCTGTAAAGAAGCGACTGAAGTTTGCTCCCGCTGTCCTTGTAGTTACCCAGCCATTTATACACCGCACGCGCCATATCAGGGTCTGTCTGCTCCAGCTTTTCCGCAAGCGCATACATCTCTTTCTGCGCTTTTCCACCGTAAAGCCCCATGGATTTAAGCTGCTCTTCCGCTCCGTTGGTGTTAAGGGTATTCATCAGCCACGCCGCCTGGGTGAGCCGCATTTCGGTTTCCATGTCCTCGTTTCCGGCGCTGGAATACAGCTCGGCTGCCATTATGTACTTTTCGTCTGCCGCGTACTTTTCCGCGAGAGTTTCCCAGCAGGCAGCGCTCCTGTTGCTGCTGTCGGCGTAATCCCCTATCTCCGCGAATGCCTCCGCAGCCTTTTTTATCTCACCGGAAGCCTCATACTCCTCCGCTATCGCGTATTTCGCTTTGTTCAGGTATTCCCCGGCGTCTGAATACGACATCACGCTGAGCCGCGTCAGTATCGTGCAGGCTGCGTTATTATCGCCGTTCTCAAGCATACTGAGCGCCTGCCGATATTCAGTTTCACGCAGCTGGTCGTAGCTGTCGCGGTAATTCCCGAGTTCGGTGAACAACGCATGTGCGCGCTGAAATTCCCCCACTTCACGCAGGGCTATCGCATTGTTATATTTCGCGCTTGTAGCCGATATTCCCGAAAAAACGGTGATTACGCCGCCTGCCACCGAAACGCTGCACGCCGCCGCCAGCGCGATTATTGCACCCCTGCTGCGGCGCCGCTTCTGTGCCGCGGATTTCTTGGCGCGTTCCTGCTCGGCTGACAGCTCCTCAATGCGCTGTCCTGCAAATTTAACGATGTTGTCCGCTCCGTGAATTCCCGCGAGCTGTTTCAACGCTTCTTCTATCTGCTGCACCGTAGTGCTCTGGCGTATCTGATATTCCAGCCCGGAAAGCAGCTGCTTTTCCCTACGCTCCTGCTCTTCCTGACGGGCACGCTCCGCTCTTCTGCGGCACTGTGACGCAAGTTCTGCCGCGCCGTCCGTGTTGTCCTCTGCGGCAAGCTTATCAAGTTCCGCAGCGGTGCTGAGCCATTCCTGCTCGGTGACTGCATGCAGAATGTTGTACTGACAGTGCTTCATTCTCGCGGACCTGCCGCATTTTTTTACCTGCTCCGCTAACTCGCCCTGCGCAAAGCGCTCCGCTTTCCTGTAACTGTCGCTCATGGTGAAATCCGCGTCAAGGGCGCAGAGTTCCTCCGGCGTGCTGGCTGCAAATTCTGCAAGCAACCTTGTGAAATACGCTTCTGCATTTTCAGGTTCCTGGTCCAGGGCGCGCTCGCAGGTTTCCACAGCGCGGGGGTAATTTCTGTCCTCAAGGAACATTTTTGCACGGCGTATCAGTGGCGCGGCTCCTGCGGAATTCACCACGGTGACGCTGGATTTGCGCCTTATCAGCTTTTCCAGCCCGTGTATGATGTCCTGTTCCCAGCCAAGCTTCTCAATATCGGTCATCTGAAGATGGCGCAGTTCCTCGGGGAGAGCGCCGGGTGCTACTCCCTTTGAAAGAACTGCAAGCGTTTTCTCGCCGTCAGCGGCAAGCGCAAGGAACCTGCTCCACTCATTCCTCACCCAGGCAGAACGGAGATTTTCCGCGCTGGTGGTAAGCAGAAGCATTACCCTTGCGGAATTCAGCGCGGAGTAGATATACGGTTCATACGCGGAACCTGCCTTGTCCTCCAGCGTGACCCGTGAAAAGAACACGCGATAGCCCTCGTCGGTGAGCTTTCTGTAAAGTTCCCCCGCAATGACGGAATCAACAGTGCGCCTGCCGGTGCCGTCGGATTCCTTATAGCAGATGAAAATATCGAACGGTTCTATCTTCTTTGACGCTGCGATGATGTCGTTCTGTATCCGGTCAAGTTCCTCAGCCTGTCTGCGGAATACCGACTGCTGGAACTCGTCGCCGTATTTCATTGCACTCAGGAAGTCGCTGTCCTGGCTCACCGACTGCGAACGCGTGCGGTTTATCGTGGGAATATGAAGCTTCTTCACCGGGTCGTAGACGTATTCCACACCATATCTGCAAAGAACTATTGCCCAGTAAATATCAGCGTCGTCCGTTTCCATGGAAAGCGCCTGCTCATAAAGCATAAGCGCGCCGTCCTGGTCGCCGTTCCTGCGGTAGCGTTCCGCGCGTTCCAGCAGAGCGTCCTTTTCAGAAAGTCCCAAACGCGGCACGCTCTGTTCCGTTCCGCAGTAGCTGCACCTGCACACTCTGGAATACAGCTTTACGTCCAGAGTACCACCGCACATTCTGCACTGAAATACTGACATACTCTCCTCCTGTCCGACTGCCTGTGTAATATTTGCCATTTTTTTAATTATACACTATTTGCGTGCTCTTGTCAATAAAACATACGATTTTATTAGTACTACTGGAGGATAAACAAAAAAGCATCTATACAGAACCCTGTATAGATGCTAACGAATTTGGCTCCCCGTCCTCTCAATTAAAAGAACGGATCCGCTGGGACATTATTGATGGAAAACTTTGTTTGATAACAAACAGAGATAGCCCATTATTGGCTAAAGAACACTAACAATGCCATTGTGTATATGACTTGCGAAATCCAACAAGCCTAAGTTGTCAGATAGTTCCTAATGTTAATACAACACTGAGGCAGATTGTTAAAAGCTACAATATATCGCAGATAAAAACTGGGATCAAAGCGTTATCTCTGCATAAGAAACATGGGTTACGTTTAAGAACAATGCCATCCTATGCTTGACCGCAAAGACTCTATAAAGAAACCTGCAAATGATACTTTATGGCACTTTGCAGACAAGCAGATTAATGAGATGATATATTTCAAAAACCTCATTCACCAGCATAAATTGTAGCTGCTATCGACCAAGATTCCCTATCTTCAGCGTCATAATCAGAACAGTTCTCCCTAAAATCACTATTAATCTGCTCGGCTATGACAGACGAAACACAAAGCGGTTGTTTTTCCTGTAACATATCTTTGTCTGATAATTGAGATGACACTATGCAGTTATGGGCTAGATCCCGTATAGAATTAAATATCATAATAATTAAAGTAACAAAACACATATATTCCGGCTTCTAGAAGAAGCTGACAGCTTATTGATAAACTACGCTTTATATTATACCACACAAAAAGAAAAAATGCAAGTCCTTTTTCAAAATTAGCATTTGAAGGTTAATTAAATCTGGTTTTCTTATCAAAAACGCACATTGCTGTCCAATTATAAAAGAAAAAAACATATGGTGCGTTGCAAATAATGCATTATCCTCAGACAATCACTATTATCTGAAACAAGAAACCCTCTGCCAATGCCAAAAGTAAATTGGCTAAATATTTGCAGAAAATTGGCAAGTTAACCATGATGCCAAACGAAAAAGCCTGAACAGCTGTGATAAAACATGAGTTTGTTTTTATGGTAGGAACAAAGCGTTAACCAATGGGAAAGTGCAGGAGGAACATCCATCCTACATCTTTCAAAACGGACTTAAATTGCTGTGGTAACCATTTAGCAAGAACCCGTTACCCTTATATGCCTTTAAAGGAAGTGCACTTCTTCGGGAGGCAGGAGGTAAATCATCACAATCAAGAGGTATTCCAGTGATCTTCCGCATAAAATATGTATTGACATAGGTATAACTTATCATTAGAATACTATCAATCATGCTTAATTTTGAGCTTGCTGTTGCATCAATTACAATTTCGCCCAAAGCGTGGTTGCTTCCATAGTTATTTTTATCATACAGCTCACAAACCCACACAAATTGGGGTAAGGGAACTTTAAGACAATTCTGAACATATATCTGGCCAATATTACCATCAGCGTCACTATGCTTATTGTCATTTATCCGTTCTTTTCTGAAATGACGTGATGACGCCAAAAAAAAGTCTATAAATCAAGGGATTTTTC
>HF989371.1 GCA_000432175.1 Eubacterium sp. CAG:786 | reverse complement strand
TCTCACATCTATTGTAACATTACAATTATTATATTCCGGGCAATAAAAACTTATTGACAAATTCTTTGTAATAATGTAGAATAAAGATATGTATGCATTCATATAGCAATTATAGCTTGAGAATGATGCTGTCACATCGAAAAAAGTTCGGTGAGATACCGTTCTGTATTAAAAAAAAGGGGTGTTTTTATTGTCAAAGCTGCATTCGGTACATCTGCCGCATTTCAGTGATTCTGCAGAGCAGCTGACCAGAAAGGTGCCTGTTCCCGAGGAAGTAACCATCAGCATGGCGCAGCATATCGGCGCACCGTGCGAGCCGCTGGTGAAAGTCGGGGATAAGGTGCTCGTCGGGCAGAAGATAGGTGATACCAGCGCGTTCATGTCGGCGCCGGTACATGCTTCTGTCAGCGGTGAAGTCACTGAGATCAAGGACGTGATGAATGTCGGGGGACGTCTGTGCAAGGCCGTCACCATAAAATCGGACAACCGTATGGAAGTATGTCCCGACATCAAGCCGCCTAAGATAGAGAGCCGCGAGGATTTCCTCAGGGCAGTGAGAGAAAGCGGCGCGATAGGACTTGGCGGCGCGGGATTTCCCACGCATGTCAAGCTTGCTTACGACCGCGCAAAGGTAAATATAGAGTATCTGCTGATAAACGGCGCTGAGTGCGAGCCTTACATAACCTCGGATTACCGCGAGATAATGGAGAACACCGACGCGGTCATCGGTGGAATAAAGCTTGTGCTGAAATGGCTGGAGATACCGCATGCGATAATCGGAATTGAAGCCGACAAGCCCGAGGCTATCTCAAAGCTGACGAAACTCACGGCAGCCATTCCTGAAATAACCGTCAGGAAGCTCCCGAGCAGCTATCCGCAGGGCGCTGAAAAGGTGCTGGTGCACAACCTCACCGGCCGTATCGTCGGCGAGGGAATGCTCCCGTCGGACTGCGGCTGCGTTGTCATGAACGTTTCAACAGCCGGGTTCATTCACAGTTACGTCCGCACCGGAATGCCGCTGGTAAAGCGCCGCATAACCGTTGACGGCAACATCGTGAATTCCCCCTGCAACTTCTTTATTCCTGTGGGAACGCTGCTGCACAGCGTGGTGGGATTTGCTTCCCTCAGAAAGCAGCCGGACAAGATAGTGCTCGGCGGCCCTATGATGGGAATGTGCGCGTTCGACCCGGACACTCCCCTTGGAAAGACGAACAACGCGGTGCTGCTTTTCAGCGAAGCGCCGAAATACGAGCCGTCGCCCTGCATTCGCTGCGGAAAGTGCATACGTGCCTGCTCGCTGAACCTCATGCCCACTGAACTTGAGCACGCGTACGACGCGCGCGACGCGGAGGCGCTGAGAAAACTCAAGGTAAATCTGTGCATGAACTGCGGCGCATGCAGCTTCGTATGCCCTGCAAGAAGAAATCTCGCTGAGAAGAACCAGCTTGCAAAGGATTTCCTCAGGCAGCAGGACGCCGCAAAGAAAGGGAAGTGAGGTAGAACTATGAATAAACTCATCGTGGAGCCGTCGCCTCATATCCGGGGCGCCATGTCCACCCAGAAAGTGATGCTGAATGTAATTATCGCGATGCTGCCCGCGCTGGTGGCTTCAACGATAATCTTCGGCATAAAGGCGCTGGTGCTTACTGTCATCTGCTGCGCCTGCTGCGTGCTTTTCGAGTGGCTTTTCTGCAAGGTCACTAAGAAAGAGAGCACGATACACGACCTGTCCGCAGTGGTGACGGGAATGCTGCTGGCGTTCAACCTGCCCGTTGACCTGCCGGTTTATATGGCGGTGATAGGCTGTTTTGCTTCAATAGTCGTTGTTAAAATGCTGTTCGGCGGCATCGGTCAGAATTTCGCGAACCCTGCCATCACCGGACGTATCATTCTCATGCTGTCGTTTACGGCTTCCATGACTACGTGGACCGCTCCGTTTGCTTACCTGGAGGGCGCTGACGCTGTTTCCTGCGCGACCCCGCTGGTGGCTGACGAGCTGCCGTCCCTGCTGGATATGTTCCTCGGAATTCGCGGGGGCTGCCTTGGTGAAACATGTATCGCAGCGCTGCTCCTCGGAGGCGTATATCTGTGCGTCAGAAAGCTCATTCAGCCCACGACGCCCCTTGCTTTCATCGGCACTGTGGCTGTGCTGACGCTCCTGAAAAACGGCTTCGATTTCACCGGAATGCTGTATCAGCTGATGTCAGGTGGTCTGGTGCTGGGCGCTGTATTCATGGCGACCGACTACGCGACCACTCCGCTCACACAGAAAGGCAAGCTGATATTCGGTATCGGCTGCGGTGTGTTCACATTCCTGATAAGACAGTTTGCGAGCCTGCCGGAGGGCGTTTCCTACTCGATACTGCTGATGAACATTCTGACGCCGTATATCGACAAGATAACGATGCCTAAGCCCCTGGGCGCAAAGAAAGAGCCGAAGGAGGTCAAGCAGAAATGAGCATTTCACCAAGACCTGCGCTGACCCTTGCCGCTGTTGTGGCACTTATTTCAGCGCTCGTGATAATCATGTACAACGTGACTTACGTTGATACTTCCGGGATACTTACCGACAAGCAGTCGGCTGCTGCGGTGGCTGTTTATGGCGGCGCTGCGGAGGATTACAGCGTAGTCCCCGCGGAAGAGTGGCAGTCAAAGCTTGGCGGCTTTGAGGACATCGACCGCATAATCAAGGTCATTGAAAAGAACGACGGAAGTCTGGCATTCGACATAAAGTCCAAGGGCTACAAGGACGGATTTGATATCCTTGTCGGCGTACAGGACGGCAAGGTCGCAGGCGTGGCTGTGGTATCCGTCGGCGAGGAAACCCCCGGTCTGGGCACCAAGACCAACGACCCGGCATTTCTTGACAACTTTAAGGGAATTGCAGGCGAAGCCGTTATCGTGAAATCCGCGCCGGCAGCCGACAACGAGGTGCAGGCAGTGACTTCCGCAACATTCTCGTCAAAGGGCGTCGCAAAGGCAGTCAACATAGCTCTCACGGCTTATGATATGTACACAGGAGGTGAGCAGAAGTGAGCTACATGAAGGAATTCACCAAAGGTCTTATAAAGGAGAACCCCACGCTGGTCACACTGCTCGGCATGTGCCCCACGCTCGCAATTACCACGATGGCTTCAAACGCTATCGGAATGGGCGCTGCAGCCACATTCGTGCTCATCTGCTCCAACGTCGTTATCTCCCTGATACGAAAGATAATCCCCGACCAGGTGCGCCTGCCCTCGTTCATCGTTATCATCGCGGGCTTCGTTACTCTTGTCGGATTTGTGATGCAGGCTTACATGCCCGCGCTTTATGACGCGCTGGGAATTTACCTCCCGCTCATCACGGTCAACTGCATTATCCTCGGCAGAGCCGAGATGTTCGCGAGCAAGCACAATGTGCTGGCTTCCGCGCTGGACGGCGCAGGCATGGGCGTAGGCTTCACGATGGCGCTGCTGGCTGTTGGTTCCGTGCGCGAGATAATCGGCGGGGGAACATGGTTCGGCATTCAGCTCATTCCCGAGGGGACGATACAGCCGATGACGCTGTTCATTCTCCCTGCAGGCGGATTTTTCGTGCTGGGCTGCGTTATCGCGCTGGTCAACAAGATATCCAACAGAGAGCCGAAGAAAGTCACCGGCTGCGCTGCATGCGGTGGCTGCGAGGCGTGCGGAGGCTGTCCCTCCGGAGAAGCTGACAAGAAGGAGGAAAAGTAAATGGCACTTGCAAAGAGCATGATGATAATCCTCCTGACGGGTATTCTCACCGATAACTTCGTGCTGTCGAAGTTCATGGGTATCTGCCCGTTCCTGGGAGTTTCCAAAAATCCCTCCGGCTCGCTGGGCATGGGACTTGCGGTAACGTTCGTAATGGCTGGCGCGACCGCCGTTACTTACCCGCTGTATTACGGGTTCCTCGTACCGATGAACCTTACTTATCTCAACACGATACTGTTCATTCTCATCATCGCGCTGTTCGTTCAGCTGCTTGAGATGTTCCTGAAAAGGTACATTCCCGCGCTGTACAAGTCGCTGGGCGTGTATCTGCCGCTCATCACCACAAACTGCGCAGTTCTCGGCGTCACACTGCTTAACCTTGACAACAAGTACAGCTTCGGGGAGTCCATCGTAAACGCCATAGGCGGTGGTCTGGGCTTCATGATGGCCATGCTGATATTCTCCGGAGTACGCGGCAGGCTGGAGCGCTGCAACGTTCCGAAGGCGTTCCAGGGAATGCCGATAACGCTGGTGGCAGCGTCTATCGTTTCGCTGTCGTTCCTTGGTTTCGGCGGCATCGTTGACGGAATATTCGGAGGTTGATGATGGATAATGTATTTATGGGCGTAATACTGCCGGTGCTGATTTTCACGGCTATCGGCGGCGTTGCCGGAGTCCTGCTGACGATAGGCTCCAAGATATTTTTTGTAAAGACTGACGAAACCGTTGCGCAGATAGTCGAAGCGCTGCCCAGTGCGAACTGCGGCGCCTGCGGATTTTCCGGCTGCGAGGGCTATGCGAATGCCGTTGCAAAGGGAGAAGCTCCCACCAACCGCTGCAAGCCCGGTGGCGCGGCAGCAGCCGCTAAGATCGCGGCTATAATGGGAACCGAGGCGCTTGAAACGGTGCGGGAAGCCGCATTCGTGCGCTGCAACGGCTGCGAGGGCGCCGTCGAGGACCGCTTTGAATTCGACGGGACGCCAAGCTGCGCGGCTGTGGAGCGCTTCTATAACGGCAAAAAGATGTGCCGCACCGGCTGCGACGGCTACG
>HF989370.1 GCA_000432175.1 Eubacterium sp. CAG:786 | reverse complement strand
TTCCGAATTCCGAATTAAGAATTCCGAATTGATTGAATGTATTGGGGTGAAAATCGAATACTAAAAGTATATTGCGCTGCGGTTTTTGCTCAGAGTTCCGAAAACAGATACGCTGTTGTGCAATATGCATAAATAGGTGCGCGAAATTCAGCGAAAATTCTATACACAAAATTCGTGAAAATCCTTGCAATTGGCGTTGTTATGTGGTAAAATAACTCTTGGCGGCTGTACTGAGTGCGTGATAAGTATGCATAATTACAGCCCTGTCACTTGAAGGCATGGCGATGATGTCGGAGGTTGCGCAGCAAGACTGCGGTAATTTCGACGGAGTATGTCGGGCAGCAAGCCCGGCGACAGAAGATCTTCAGAAAACGTGAGCTTCTGACCCGTCGGCGCTGTTAAAGTGTCCGGAGTTTCCGGATAACTAACGAGCGGTCGTCGAGAAAAAGAAACACACGGCACAGTGGATTTTTCAAAACAGCTTTTGCCAGCACAAAACTAACAGAAGGGGTTGAAAAATCATGGCAGCAAATGAGAAGGTAAGGATCAAGATCAAGGGTTACGAGCACAGCGTAGTAGACGCTGCTGCAAAGAAGATCGTAGAGGCAGCTAAGAACAACGGTGCGAGAGTTGCAGGCCCGATCCCGCTTCCTACTAACAAGGAAGTCGTAACGATCCTGAGAGCTGTTCACAAGTACAAGGATTCCCGTGAGCAGTTCGAGCTGAGGACACACAAGCGTCTTATCGACGTTATCCGTCCGTCAGCAAAGGCTATCGAAGCCCTCCAGACACTGGAGCTTCCGGCCGGCGTAGAGATTTCAATGGATATCTGATCATAGAGAGCATTGGAGTTATGTTGGGCGCCCGGCGCTCAACCACTAACCACGCACCACACGGTGCATGGTCATGTTGAGAGAATATCTCAACCAATAACCAAAGGAGGATTAGCCAAATGACAAAGGCGATCATCGGCAAGAAGATCGGTATGACACAGATCTTCGACGAGGCAGGCAAGGTCGTTCCCGTTACAGTTATCGAAGCGGGCCCCTGCGTAGTGGTACAGAAGAAGACCACTGAGAACGACGGCTACGAGGCAGTTCAGCTGGGCTTCGGAGATGTTTCTCCCAAGCACGTTAACAAGCCTGAGGCTGGCCACTTCAAGAAGAATGACGTAGCATTCAAGAAGACCCTTAAGGAGTTCCGCTTTGACGACATCTCCGCTATGAACGTGGGCGATGTTCTTAAGGCTGACGTTTTCGCTGAGGGCGACGTTATCGACGTTGCAGGCGTAAGCAAGGGCAAGGGCTTCACCGGCGCGATCAAGCGTCACAACCAGCACAGACTGAAGGAAACTCACGGTTCTGGTCCTGTTGCAAGACAGGCAGGTTCCATGGGCGCTTGCTCCAGCCCGTCCAGAATCTTCAAGGGCAAGGGCATGGCAGGTCACATGGGCGCTGAGAACGTAACCGTTCAGAACCTGGTAGTTGTTAAGGTTGATGTTGAGAACAACCTCATCGCTGTTAGAGGCGCGGTTCCCGGCCCTAAGGGCGGCGTTGTTACCATCGTCAACGCTGTTAAAGCATAAGGGAGGAGGACGATAATATGCCTAAGATTAACGTAGTAGATATGGCGGGTAAGGTCGTTTCCGAGCTTGAGCTTAACGAAAACGTATTCGGCATCGAGCCGAACAAGACCGCAATGCATTCCGCTGTTGTGAATTATCTCGCAAATCAGCGTCAGGGTACACAGTCCACACTTACCAGAACCGAGGTAAGCGGCGGCGGCAGAAAGCCCTGGAGACAGAAGGGCACAGGTCACGCAAGACAGGGTTCCACAAGATCTCCGCAGTGGAGACACGGTGGTATCGCACTCGGCCCGAAGCCCCGTTCCTACAGATTCGTTCTGAACAAGAAGGTAAAGAAGCTTGCAATGCTCTCCGCTCTCTCCGCTAAGGTAAGCGAGAACGAGATGGTTGTTGTAGACGCTATCAAGACCGACGAGTTCAAGACCAAGACAATGGTAGCTATGCTCAAGGCTCTCGAGGCTGAGAAGAAGACTCTCATCGTTCTCGACGCCGTAGACGCTAAGGTTATCAAGTCCGCTGCAAACATCGAGGGTGTTAAGACCACTCAGTACAACACTCTCAACGTATACGACATTCTTAACTGCGACAAGTTCGTTATCGTTAAGGGTGCTGTTGAAAAGCTTGAGGAGGTGTACGCATAATGAAGGCTGCTCAGGATATCATCATCAAGCCCATCATCACAGAACACAGCATGGAGGCTCTTGCTTCCGGCAAGTACACTTTCAAGGTTGCCAAGAACGCAAACAAGATCGAGATCGCTAAGGCTGTCGAGACCCTCTTCAAGGGCGTCAAGGTAGCAAAGGTGAACACCATCTCCGTTCGCGGCAGACTCAAGAGAATGGGCAGAACCGCTGGCTACACTTCCGACTGGAAGAAGGCTGTGGTTACTCTCGCAGAAGGCTCCAAGACAATTGAGTTCTTCGACGGAATGATTTAAGTAAGGAGTGAAACGTAATGGCTATTAAGAATTACAAGCCCGTCAATAACAGCCGTCGTGGCATGACTGTTACTGATTACAGCGGCTTATCAAAGGTAGCTCCTGAAAAGTCACTTCTGGAGCCCGTTAAGAAGACTGCAGGCCGTAACAGCTACGGCAGGATCACCGTTAGACACATCGGCGGCGGCAACAGAAAGAAGTACCGCGTTATCGACTTCAAGAGAGACAAGCAGGGCATGAACGCTACTGTTACCACTCTTGAGTACGATCCTAACAGATCCGCTTTCATCGCGCTCGTTACTTACGAGGACGGCGAGAAGAGATATATCATCGCTCCCGACGGACTTAAGGTAGGCGATACCGTTCGTTCCGGCAGCGACGCTGATATCAAGCCCGGCAACGCTCTTGCACTGGCTGATATCCCTGTTGGTACCGTTATCCACAACATCGAGATGCACCCCGGTAAGGGCGCTCAGATGGTTCGTTCTGCCGGCAACATGGCTCAGCTCATGGCTAAGGAGAACGGCATGGCTCTTATCCGCCTTCCCAGCGGCGAGCTGAGAAACGTTGCAGTTAACTGCATGGCTTCCATCGGTACCGTTTCTAACCTCGACCACGAGAACGTTAACCTCGGTAAGGCTGGTAGAACCCGTCACCTCGGCGTTCGTCCGACAGTACGCGGTTCTGTCATGAACCCGAACGACCACCCGCACGGTGGTGGTGAGGGTAAGTCCCCTGTTGGACGCCCCGGACCTGTTACCCCGTGGGGCAAGCCCGCTCTTGGTTACAAGACCAGAAGCACAAAGAAGGCTTCCAACAAGTTCATCGTCAAGAGAAGAAACTCCAAGTAATCCCGGTTCACCTTTCTCCCCTGCCCTGCGCAGGGTGAGAGGGTACCATGATACCATAACCCAAAAGTTGTTGTTAACAAGAACAGCGTTGCACATCATCATTAAGGTTGTGCGTCAAACGTCATCGACGGCTGCCGCTGCTCATTAACTTGCAACTAAACTTGAAAGGAATTATTTAGACATGGGAAGAAGTATTAAAAAGGGACCTTACGTCCAGGAAGCTCTCTACAAGAGAGTTCTGGCTATGAACGAAGCAGGCGAGAAGAAAGTGCTCAAGACATGGAGCCGTTCTTCCACGATATTCCCTGACTTCGTAGGTCACACATTCGCAGTCCACGACGGCAGAAAGCATGTTCCGGTATACGTTACCGAGGATATGGTAGGCCACAAGCTGGGCGAGTTCGCTCCTACAAGAACCTTCAAGGGTCACGCAGGAAGCAAGACAACTGGCAAGAAGTAAGGAGGAGAAATAATGGAAGCTAGAGCTGAACTCAGACAGGTTCGTATTTCTCCGAGAAAGGTCGGCATCGTTCTCGACCTCATCAGAAACAAGCCTGTTGAAATCGCATTCGCTACTCTTAAGAACACCCCCAAGTCCGCTTGCGAGCCTCTCGAGAAGCTCCTCAAGTCTGCAGTAGCTAACGCAGAGAACAATCACAACATGGACACAAGCCGCCTTTACGTTTCCGAAGCATTCGTAGGCGCAGGTGTTACCCTCAAGCGTATCAGACCGAAGGATCACGGACGCGCTCACAGAATTCTCAAGAGAACGTCCAACATCGTACTGGTTGTTAAAGAAGCAGAATAAGGAGGAGAATTACAATGGGACAGAAGGTTAATCCACACGGTCTCAGAGTGGGTGTAATCAAGGATTGGGATTCTCGCTGGTTCGCGGGCAAAGCAACCTTCGGTGACACACTTGTTGAAGACTATAAGATCCGTGAGCTTCTGAAGAAGAAGCTTTACAAGGCTGGTATCCCCTCGATCGAGATCGAGAGATCCGGCGATAAGGTTACTATCCTCATCTCCTGCGCAAAGCCCGGTATGGTTATCGGCGCTAAGGGCGCAGAGGTAGACAAGCTCAAGGCTGAGATGGAGAAGTTCACCGGCAAGAAGGTAGACATCAAGATCATCGAGGTAAAGAACCCCGATATGAACGCTCAGCTGGTTGCAGAGAACATCGCACAGCAGCTGGAGGGCCGTGTTTCCTTCAGACGTGCAATGAAGTCCGTTATCGGCAGAACAATGAAGTCTGGCGCTAAGGGCATCAAGACAATGGTCGCTGGCCGTCTTGGCGGTGCCGAGATCGCTCGTACTGAGAGCTATCACGAGGGCACCATCCCGCTTCAGACTCTCCGTGCCGACATCGACTACGGTGTAGCAAGAGCAAACACAACTTACGGCGTTATCGGCGTCAAGGTATGGATCTACAAGGGCGAAGTGCTCAAGGGCGAGATCCCCGCACAGAGAACCGAGAGAAACGACAGACGTCGCCGTGATGATAGAAACAATGGCAGAGGCCGCGACGACAGACGTCCGCGCAGAGCAAGAGAACCTAGAAAAGAAGGGGGTAACGACTAATGCTGCTTCCTAAGAGAGTAAAGTACAGAAGAGTACAGAGAGGCCGCCGTACCGGTATCGCCACAAGAGGCAACAAGGTTTCCAACGGTGAATATGGCCTGCAGGCACTCGAGGCTGCTTGGATCAAGTCCAACCAGATCGAGGCTGCCCGTATCGCAATGACACGTTACATCAAGCGTGGCGGTCAGGTTTGGATCAAGATCTTCCCCGACAAGCCCGTAACTGATAAGCCCCTCGGAGTTCGAATGGGTTCCGGTAAGGGCGCTCCCGAGTACTGGGTAGCTGTTGTAAAGCCCGGCAGAGTAATGTTCGAGATCGCCGGCGTTTCTGAGGAGACTGCTCGCGAGGCTATGCGTCTTGCAATGCACAAGCTCCCCATCAAGTGCAAGTTTGTAAAGAAGGAAGACGGAGGTGAGCTTTAATGAAGGCTTCAGAACTGGTATATCTCTCGGAGACAGAGCTCGACACTAAGCTCGCTGAACTCAAGCAGGAGCTTTTCAACCTGCGCTTCCAGCTTGCAGTAAACCAGCTTGACAACCCCACAAGAATCAAGGCTGTCAAGAAGGACATCGCTCGCATCAAGACGATCCAGCGTCAGCGTCAGATCGCAGCTAACAATTAAGGAAGGAGGATAAGAACAACATGGAAAGAGCTTTAAGAAAGACCAGAATTGGTAGAGTAGTAAGCAACAAGATGGACAAGACTATCGTCGTTGCCATCGAGGACAACGTTCGTCATCCTCTTTATAAGAAGATCGTTAAGCGCACGATCAAGCTGAAGGCTCACGATGAACAGAACACTTGCGGAATAGGCGACAGAGTTGAGATCATGGAGACTCGCCCCCTTTCCAAGGATAAGAGATGGCGCCTTGTTAACGTCATCGAGCGCGCTAAGTAATTCTACGAAAGGAGTAGCACAACATGATCCAGATGCAGACACTGCTCAAGGTCGCTGACAACACCGGCGCCAAGGAGCTTATGTGTATCAGAGTGCTCGGCGGTACTCGCAGAAAGTATGCGAATATCGGCGACGTAATCATTGCTTCCGTCAGAAAAGCTACACCCGGCGGCGTTGTAAAGAAGGGCGACGTAGTTAAGTGCGTTGTCGTTCGTTCCGCAAAGGGTCTCAGACGTGACGACGGAACTTATATCCGCTTCGACGAAAACGCAGCGGTTATCATCAAGGAGGACAAAAATCCGAAGGGAACTCGTATTTTTGGGCCGGTAGCAAGAGAGCTGCGTGACAAGGACTTCACAAAGATCCTGTCCCTCGCTCCCGAAGTACTTTAAGGAGGACCTGCCGATTATGAATAGCTTAAATGTTAAAACCGGTGATAAGGTTCAGGTAATCAGCGGCGCTGATAAGGGCAAGCAGGGCAAGGTCGTTACCGTTTCCGCTAAGGAGAACAAGGTTATCGTCGAGGGCGTTAACATGGTAACAAAGCACGTTAAGCCCAAGCAGGCTGGTCAGCTCGGCGGCAGAGTTCAGGCTGAGGGTGCGCTTTACGCTTCCAAGGTACAGCTCGTTTGCCCCAAGTGCGACAAGCTTACAAGAGTTGCTCACAAAATTGAGGACGGCAAGAAGATCAGAGTTTGCAAGCACTGCGGAGCAGAGCTCAAGTACTGATATTGCCTGAGATCGGTCGGATACAAGGAATGCTCCCTCCATGGAGCGGAGCATTAAAATCCGGCTGTCAGATAGGAGTATTGATATGGCAAGAATGAAGGATTTCTACAAGGAAACCGTTGCCCCCGCTCTTTTCAAGAAGTTCGGTTACAAGTCTGTTATGCAGATCCCGAAGCTCGATAAGATCATCGTAAACGTTGCTTGCGGCGAGGCAAAGGAAAACCACAAGATCATAGAGAACGTTATGTCTGAGCTCGCTCAGATCACTGGTCAGAAGCCGGTAGAGTGCCGTTCCAAGAAGGCAGTCGCTAACTTCAAGCTCAGAGAGGGTCAGGTCATCGGCGTCAAGGTAACACTGAGAGGCGAGACCATGTACGAGTTCCTCGACAGACTGTTCAACGTTGCTCTTCCCCGCGTACGTGACTTCAGAGGCATCAACGCAAATTCCTTCGACGGCAGAGGTAACTACTCTTTCGGTCTGAAGGAGCAGATCATCTTCCCCGAGATCGATTTCGATAAGGTTGAGGCTACACGCGGCATGGACATCAACTTTGTTACCACAGCAAAGACCGATGAGGAAGCCAGAGAGCTGCTCACCCTGATGGGCGCTCCCTTTGAGAAGTAAGAAAGGACGAAGGAAAACTTATGGCTAAGAAGTCAATGATAGCTAAGCAGCAGAGAGCGCCGAAATTTTCCACTCGCGCCTACAACAGATGCAAGATCTGCGGCAGACCCCACTCTTACATGCGTAAGTTCGGCATCTGCAGAATCTGCTTCAGAGAGCTTGCTTACAAGGGTCAGATCCCTGGCGTGAAGAAGGCAAGCTGGTAAGCTGCACAGGAACGTCGATTCAATCAGTTCCATCACAATTTGTTCCCTCGCCGGACGGGTTTTGTTTCAATAAAAGTCCGGCTTAAATATCAGCCCCGATAAGGGGCAATCATGTAAGTACGACGGACAATTCGGTTCCGTAACGGCTTTCGTATAGGAGGTAAACGAATGCAGATCACTGATACCATCGCAGATATGCTTACGAGAATCCGTAACGCAAACTCCGCGAAGCACGCTTCTGTTGATATCCCCGCATCTAACCTCAAGAAGCAGATAGCTCAGATCCTTCTCGATGAGGGCTACATCAAGAGCTTCAAGGTTATTGATGACAACAAGCAGGGCATCATCAGAGTCAATCTCAAGTACACAGACACCAAGGCACAGGTCATCACAGGTCTCCGCCGTGTTTCCAAGCCCGGTCTGCGCATCTACTCTAACTGCAAGGACATGCCTAAGGTTATGAAGGGCCTCGGTATCGCTATCGTGTCCACTTCCAAGGGCATCATGACTGACAAGAAGGCTCGCGAGCTCAATGTCGGCGGCGAAGTCCTCGCATTCATCTGGTAAGGAGGAATAGTAATATGTCAAGAATTGGTAAGAAGCCCGTTGCTATTCCCGCAGGTGTGGAAGTTAAGATCGACGGCTCCGTAGTTACAGTAAAGGGCCCCAAGGGCACCCTTACAAAGGAATTCAATCACATCATGAAGATCTCCCAGGAGGGCAGCGAGATCATCGTTGAGCGTCCTGATGACGAGAACTTCAGCAAGTCCGTTCACGGACTGACAAGAACCCTGATCCACAACATGGTAGAGGGTGTTATGCACGGCTTCTCCAAGGAGCTGAAGATCAACGGCGTCGGCTACAGATGCCAGAAGAGCGGCAAGAATGTCACCCTGACACTCGGCTACTCTCACCCGGTTATCGTTTCTGACACCGACGATATCACTCTCGATGTTCCGGATCCCAACACCATCATCGTTAAGGGTATCGACAAGCAGAAGGTAGGTCAGATCGCTTCTGAGATCAGAGGCAAGCGTCCTCCTGAGCCTTATAAGGGCAAGGGCATCAAGTATGCCAACGAAGTTATCCGCCGCAAGGAAGGTAAAGCAGGTAAGGGTAAGAAGTAATCCCCACAACGAAAGGACTGAAAATAAATGGTTAAAATTATCGACAAGAACAAGAGCAGAATCCGCCGTCACAAGCGTGTTCGTTCTAAGATCTCCGGCACAGCACAGTGCCCCCGTCTTAACGTTTTCCGTTCTTCTCAGCACATTTACGCTCAGGTCATTGACGACGTAAAGGGTGTTACTCTCGCAGCTGCTTCTTCCACCGAGAAGGGCTTTGAGGGCTTCGGCGGCAATGTTGAGGCAGCTAAGAAGGTTGGCCTCATGATCGCCGAGAAGGCTAAGGCTGCAGGCATCACCGATGTCGTTTTCGACAGAGGCGGCTATGTGTACCACGGCAGAGTTGCTGCTCTCGCCGAGGGCGCAAGAGAAGGCGGACTTAATTTCTGATAAGGAGGGACACACACTTGGCACTTTTAGACGCTAACAACTATGAGCTCAACGAGAAAGTCGTAGCTATAAACCGTGTTTCCAAGACCGTTAAGGGCGGACGTATCATGAAGTTCTCCGCTCTGGTAGTTGTCGGTGACGGCAACGGCGTTGTAGGCTTCGGTATGGGCAAATCCAACGAAGTTCCCGACGCTATCCGCAAGGGTCTTGAGGACGCAAAGAAGAATCTTCACAAGATCGCCCTCAAGGGTACAACAATTCCCCACGAGGTTACTGGTAAGTTCGGCGCAGGCGCAGTTCTGATGCGTCCGGCTCCCGAGGGTACCGGCGTTATCGCAGGCGGCCCTGTTCGTGCAGTCATCGAGATGGCTGGTATCAAGAACATCCGTACAAAGTCCCTGCGTTCCAACAACCCCTGCAACGTTGTCCGCGCAACAATGGAGGGTCTGACTTCCCTCAGGACCGCTGAGGAAGTCGCTGCTCTCAGAGGCAAGACCGTTAAGGAAATTGTAGGCTAAGCAGTACGAAAGGAAGAATAACATGGCTCTTAAAATCACACTTGTACGCTCTTTAAACAGCTGCAAGAAGAATCAGATCGCCACTGCGTATTCCCTTGGACTGCGCAAGGTAAACTCTGTTTCCACCCAGCCCGACAACGCGGCTACTAAGGGTAAAATCAAGACTATCGCTCACCTGGTAAAGGTTGAAGAGGTTTGATTTCTCAGGCGCTTCTTCGGAAGCTCCCAAAATTCTGATTACACTTAATCCACATTTACTAGGGGGTGCAAAGTTATGAAGCTTTACGAATTACAGCCCGCTGAAGGCTCTGTAAAGGACGTTAAGCGTATCGGCCGCGGCCACGGTTCCGGCAACGGTAAGACAGCCGGTAAGGGACACAAGGGTCAGAAGGCTCGTTCCGGCGGCTCTATCAGACCTGGCTTTGAAGGCGGTCAGATGCCTCTCCAGAGAAGAATCCCTAAGAGAGGTTTCCACAACATCTTTGCGGTTGAGTATGCAACTGTAAACGTATCCGACCTTGAGGCACGTTTCGAGAACGGTGCCGTTGTTGACGCTGCTGCTCTTGTTGAGAGCGGTGCGATCAAGGACGCTAAGGACGGTATCAAGATCCTGGGCAACGGCGAACTTACAAAGAGCCTTACCGTTAAGGCAGCCAAGTTCACCGCTGGCGCACAGGAAAAAATTGAAAAGGCAGGCGGAAAGGCTGAGGTGATCTAATGTTTCAGGTCTTTCGTAATGCGTGGATGGACACGCAGCTGCGTAAAAAGATTTTGTACACACTGTTCATCGTTATCCTGTTCCGTTTAGGCTCTAACATCTTCGTTCCCTTCCTCAACAACGACGCTATTCAGACTATGACTAACGGCGCTTCCC
>HF989369.1 GCA_000432175.1 Eubacterium sp. CAG:786 | reverse complement strand
TGCCGAGAGCCGTCGCGGCCACCGCGGGCAGCCACGCAATTCCGCTGTCGGCGCCGGCAAGCATCATTATCAGCGCCCCCGCGAGCGCCGCTGCAAGCCCTGCGCAGTATCCCACCGCAAGCCCTGCCCAGTACGGCGCAAAGCGCGGCATGCTTTTCTTTTTTCGCATATCATCACCCGGTGTATTCTATGCTGCGCATGTCCGGGTTATGTCTTTGTGACATGTCTGGTATGTGAAATACTCACAAAAATATCATGGAAAATTAGGCTACCGTTGCTTTTTTTCACATTAAACCCCTTGATTTCTTTGTTAAAATCATGTATAATAGAATTGTGCAAGGGATTTCTTCCCATATGCCGGGGCGTTTTTGTTTTGATCAGCGTTTTCCCAGCTGTCCCTTGAATAAAAAATACTTCAAAAAGGAGTTTTTTAATATGGATATCAATAATATTACCCTGCTTGATGTTATCGACAGGCGCACACTTCAGAACCTCCAGGACGCTTTCGCAGCCGCAACCGGAATGGCTGCGCTCGCTACCGATAAAAATGGTCCCGTCACCGAGGGCAGCAACTTCACCGATTTCTGCATGAACCTCACAAGGAAGTCGCGCGTCGGCGCCGACCGCTGCAATCAGTGCGACCTAAAGGGCGGCGAAGAGGCAAGCCGCACCGGTAAGCCTTCAGTTTACTTCTGCACCAGCGGTCTGATGGATTTCGCGGCGCCGGTGGTCGTTAACGGCAAGCACATAGGTTCGCTGATAGGCGGTCAGGTGCTCCCCGAGGCACCGGACGAGGATAAGTTCCGCAAAATCGCCGACGAACTCGGCATCGACCAGGACGAATACATAGCAGCCCTCCGCAAGGTGAAGATAATCCCCAGGCGCCAGATAGAAGCAGCAGCAAACCTGCTCTGGCAGATGGCTAACGCGCTTTCCGCGGCTGGATATCAGCAGCTCGTTTCTCTTGAAAACCAGAAGAAAAAGGACGACATCATCGACGAGGTCAACAACAAGTTCAACGAGATCACCACCAGCATGAACAACGTCATGAGCAATATTCTCGCGCTGGAGAACAACTTCGCGACCATCAAGGACTCCGCAGGGGCTTCCTCAAAGGCTGTGGAGAGCACGGACGGCATCGTCAAGGCTATCGAGAATGCCTCCACGCAGCTGACGCTCATCGGCTTCAACGCTTCCATCGAGGCCAAGCGCGCAGGCGCTGCTGGAGCGGGCTTCAACGTTATCGCGCAGGAAGTACGCACCCTCGCCGACAAGAACACCAAGCAGGCTAACGAGGTCGAGAATACCCTTAACGAGATAAAGAAGTCCATCGTCGGCATCAACGCGCAGCTCAAGACCTGCAACTCCGAAATACTGCAGAACGCAGAAGTCATCGAAAAGCTGAAAGCGCTGGTTGACGAAGCGAACGTCCAGGTGAAGAACCTCAAGTAAAGGCTGAAGCGGCGTCTGCCGTTCAGATATATTTCCATCAGAAAGGAAAATGCAATTATGGCTAACAGATTTGTACTCAACGAAACTTCCTACCACGGCGCTGGCGCTATCGCCAACATCGCTGTAGAAGCGAAGAACAGGGCATTCAAGAAGGCATTCGTATGCTCCGACCCCGACCTCATCAAGTTCGGTGTGACCAGGAAGGTGCTCGAAGTCCTCGAAAAGGACGGCCTTGCCTATGAAGTTTACGATAATATCAAGCCAAACCCCACCATCGAAAACGTCCAGACAGGCGTTGAAGCTTTCAAGAAGAGCGGCGCTGATTACCTCATCGCTATCGGTGGCGGTTCCTCGATGGATACCGCTAAGGCTATCGGCATAATCATCAACAACCCCGAGTTCGCCGACGTGAGAAGCCTGGAGGGCGTTGCTCCCACAAAGAAGCCTGCAGTTCCGATAATCGCAGTCCCCACCACCGCTGGCACCGCTGCCGAGGTTACTATAAACTACGTTATCACCGATGTTGAGAAGAACCGCAAGATGGTATGCGTTGACCCGCACGACATTCCTGTTGTGGCTGTTGTTGACCCTGAGATGATGTCCACAATGCCTAAGGGACTTACCGCCGCTACCGGCATGGACGCTCTCACACACGCTATCGAGGGCTACATAACCAAGGCTGCATGGGAGCTTTCCGACATGTTCCACCTCAAGGCTATCGAGATAATCTCCAGGTCCCTGCGCGGCGCTGTCGCAAACACCCCCGAGGGCCGCGAGGGAATGGCTCTGGGTCAGTACGTTGCCGGCATGGGCTTCTCTAACGTAGGTCTGGGCATCGTGCACTCCATGGCTCACCCGCTGGGCGCGCTGTACGATACCCCCCACGGCGTTGCTAACGCCATCATTCTCCCCACCGTTATGGAGTACAACGCCCCCTGCACCGGCGAGAAGTACCGCGATATCGCAAAGGCTATGGGCGTCGAGGGAACCGAGAAGATGTCCCAGGAGGAATACAGAAAGGCTGCCGTTGACGCAGTAAAGAAGCTTTCCCAGGACGTTGGCATTCCCGCTGACCTCAAGGATATCGTAAAGCCCGAGGATATCCCGTTCCTGGCACAGTCCGCTTACGACGACGCTTGCAGACCCGGTAATCCCCGTGATACCTCCGTTGAGGAGATCACAGAGCTTTATAAGAGCCTGCTGTGATTGATTAGTACATAGTTTACTCCCCCGGTGTTTAGCCGGGGGAGTTTTTTATTTTGTGAAAACGAATTTTACCTCATCTTCTTTACTTAATCCAATGGAAATGTCGATTTCGAGTTCATTCCAGTCATTGCTCAACTCATAAAATAAGCAGCCTTTTAGTTTTTTACCGCTTGCAACTGTTCCATTGAAAGAATCAGAGCCAGCTGCAACACCGGCACTTAAATCCTCGGAAACTGCAAATCCGTCCACATAAGCATTACAATTTAAAACTGAACTAACAACAATATCTGAATCAGAAGTGTTTTCAAGCACAAACTCTACTTCAACATATTCATTTCCTTCGTCAGGCTGAACAAACTGATTGTCACTTTTCACAACATTTACTGAATTTGCAGTCAAGCTGAAAGACTTTGCCTTAGCAGTTTCACCCAAGCCATAGATTGTAGCTTGTTCCGTATCGCTCTTAGTTGAATCAACAACGGAAAAGTCTGATACAATGGAACTACTGTTTACTGAATTATCAGAATTAGTTGAATTAGAACTATTTTTGGTACCTGCAACAGCACTTCCAATTCCACCAATCACTACTACGACGATAACCCAAAACCACCATTTTTTTAATACTTTCATAATCCTACTCCTTAATCAATTGTTAGAACGTTTTGTTCTATTCGCTATTATAGCATGTTTTATTCTATTTGTCAATAGAACGTTTCATTCTAGAATATAATAATATTATTATAAATATGAATGGAGCGCAGTTTATGTATCGCCTTAAATCCCTTAGAGAAAGCGAATTATTATCTCAAAAAGAGGTGGCAGAAGTAATTCATGTGACCCAAAGGACATATAGCTACTACGAAAATGAAGAACATGACATCCCGACTCAGACCCTGATACGCCTGGCTGACTTCTACAACGTGTCCGTAGATTTCATTCTTGGCAGGACAGAAAACCCGAAAATGAACAGATAACACAAAAACCGCTCCCCTTTCGGGAAGCGGTCTTATTTTTATGAAGTGGTTTGCACCAGTTCAACGGAATTAGCCGTTAATCTTGGTAACAACGCCGGAACCTACGGTTCTGCCACCCTCACGGATAGCGAAACGCAGACCCTCTTCAATAGCGATAGGAGTGATGAGCTCAACGTCCATAACTACGTTATCGCCAGGCATGCACATTTCCTTGTCAGCAGGCAGGGTGATTACGCCGGTAACGTCTGTGGTTCTGAAGAAGAACTGCGGACGATAGTTGGAAACGAACGGAGTATGACGGCCGCCCTCTTCCTTCTTAAGAACGTAAACCTGACCAGTGAACTTGGTGTGGGGGTGAATGGAACCGGGCTTGCAGAGAACCTGACCACGCTCGATATCCTGACGTGTAACACCACGGAGCAGAGCGCCGATGTTGTAACCAGCAACTGCCTCGTCCAGGGTCTTTCTGAACATCTCAAGACCAGTAACAACGGTGGACTTGGGCTCGTCGGTCAGACCAGTGATCTCAACGGTATCGTTAACCTTAACAACGCCACGCTCTACACGGCCAGTAGCAACGGTACCACGACCAGTGATGGTCATTGTATCCTCTACAGGCATCAGGAACGGCTTGTTCTCATCGCGCTCAGGAGCAGGAATGTACTCGTCAACAGCGTCCATGAGCTCCTTGATGCAAGCATACTCGGGAGCGTTAGGATCGGTGGAAGTGCAATCCAGAGCAACCTTAGCGGAACCACGGATAACGGGAACCTCATCGCCGGGGAAGTCGTTCTGAGTCAGAACATCACGGATATCCATCTCTACGAGGTCGAGCAGCTCAGGATCGTCAACGTCATCGCACTTGTTGATGAATACAACGATTGCAGGAACGCCTACCTGACGAGCCAGCAGGATGTGCTCCTTGGTCTGAGCCATAGGGCCATCAGTACCAGCAACAACCAGGATAGCGCCGTCCATCTGAGCAGCACCGGTGATCATGTTCTTGATATAGTCAGCATGGCCGGGGCAGTCAACGTGAGCGTAGTGACGCTTCTCAGTCTCATACTCAACGTGAGCGGTGTTGATTGTGATACCACGCTCTCTCTCCTCCGGAGCCTTATCGATCTGATCGTAAGCTTCGAACTTAGCTTTGCCCTGCAGGGACAGCCACTTTGTGATAGCTGCAGTTGTGGTGGTCTTGCCATGGTCTACGTGACCGATGGTGCCGATGTTTACGTGGGGCTTAGTGGAATTATAATGTTCCTTTGCCATTGGTATTTCCTCCTTAATAGGTGATATCTGGTGCCCCCCATTGGGTGGGGGACGCCGTAATTTCAGTAATAATATTGTATCATCTTTCTGCGAAAAAATCAAGTAGTTTCGCAGAAAAAATGGTCTGAGAGTGCAAATTTACGCGGAATTAACCCTGTTTGCGCTTGCTCATGATAGCTTCGGAAATGGACTTCGGAACCTCGATGTAGTGGCTCGGCTGCATTACATACTGACCGCGGCCCTGTGTCTTGGAACGAAGATCGTTGGAGTAGCCGAACATCTCAGAAAGCGGAACATAAGCGGTAACCTGAACGGAACCGTTTCTTGTCTCCTGGTTCTGGATCTGGCCACGGCGGGAGTTAAGGTCGCCGATTACATTACCGATGTAGTCATCAGGAACGACAACGTCAACTCTCATGATCGGCTCGAGGATAACGGAGTGCGCCTGCTTGAGGGCTTCCTTGATAGCCATAGAACCTGCGATCTTAAATGCCATTTCAGAGGAGTCTACCTCGTGGTAAGAACCGTCGTACAGGGAAACCTTGATGTCGACAACAGGATAACCAGCGAGGACACCGGCGTTAAGAGCACCCTGGATACCTGCGTCAACGGCAGGAATGAACTCCTTGGGGATAGAACCGCCGACAACGTCGTTGCTGAACTCGTAGCCCTTACCGGACTCGTTCGGCTCTACCCTAATCTTAACGTGACCGTACTGACCGGAACCACCGGACTGGCGCTTGTACTTCATGTCGATGTCAGCTGTGCCAGTGATAGTTTCCTTATAAGCAACCTGAGGAGCGCCAACATTAGCCTCTACCTTGAACTCACGGAGAAGTCTGTCAACGATGATATCGAGGTGGAGCTCACCCATACCAGCGATGATTGTCTGACCGGTCTCCTGGTTTGTCCAGGTCTTGAATGTCGGGTCTTCTTCAGCAAGCTTTGCGAGTGCGATAGCCATCTTTTCCTGACCAGCCTTGGTCTTGGGCTCGATAGCCAGGTCGATAACCGGCTCCGGGAACTCCATGGACTCGAGGATTACAGGGTGGTTCTCATCGCAGAGAGTATCACCAGTGGTGGTGTACTTAGTACCAACAACGGCTGCGATATCACCGCACGGGCATGCGTCGATATCCTGTCTGTGGTTGGAGTGCATCTGAAGGATACGGCCCATACGCTCGTTCTTGTCCTTGGTAGCGTTCAGAACTGTGGTACCAGCCTCAACGTAACCGGAGTAAACTCTGAAGAAGCAGAGCTTACCAACGAACGGGTCGGTCGCGATCTTGAATGCGAGAGCGGAGAAAGGCTGATCGTCGCCGGCATGTCTCTCAACTTCCTCGCCGGTCTCGGGGTCGATACCCTTGATAGAGGGGATATCGAGAGGAGACGGCATGAAGTCAACGACAGCGTCGAGGAGCTTCTGTACGCCCTTGTTTCTGTAAGAAGTACCGCATGTTACGGGAACGAACTTATTCTCGATGGTGCCCTTTCTGATGGCAGCCTTGATCTCCTCTGTGGTGAAATCCTCACCCTCGGACTCGAAGTATCTCTCCATCAGCTCGTCGTCGAGCTCTGCTACCTTTTCGAGAAGGTTCTTTCTGTACTCCTTAGCCTTATCCAGCATATCGGCAGGGATCTCTTCAACGCGCATATCCTTGCCCATATCATCGTAGTAAATGTCCGCATTCATCTCAATGAGGTCGATGATGCCCTTGAAGTCCGCTTCAGCGCCGATAGGCAGCTGGATCGGAACAGCGTTGCACTTGAGTCTGTCGTGCATCATCTGTACAACATTGTAGAAGTCTGCGCCCATGATATCCATCTTATTGACATAAGCCATTCTGGGTACATGGTACTCATCTGCCTGACGCCATACTGTTTCTGACTGAGGCTCTACGCCGCCCTTTGCACAGAAAACAGTTACGGAACCGTCAAGCACTCTCAGGGAACGCTGAACTTCAACTGTGAAGTCAACGTGACCAGGGGTGTCGATAATATTGATTCTATGACCCTTCCAGAAAGCTGTTGTAGCAGCGGAGGTTATCGTGATACCTCTCTCCTGCTCCTGAGCCATCCAGTCCATCGTAGCAGTACCATCGTGAGTTTCACCGATCTTGTGGTTTACACCAGTGTAGAACAGGATACGCTCTGTGGTAGTTGTCTTACCTGCGTCGATGTGCGCCATGATACCAATATTACGGGTCATTTCGAGAGATACGTCTCTTTTCATAAATTCCTCCGTAATTCTGGAATTACCCGGGGTATGCACCCCAGGTAACTCATCTGTTTCTGATTACCACTTATAATGTGCGAAAGCCTTGTTAGCTTCAGCCATCTTATGAGTATCGTCACGCTTCTTGCATGCGCCGCCCTGGCCGTTCAGCGCGTCCAGGATCTCGTTTGCAAGTCTTTCCTTCATTGTCTTTTCGTTACGCGCGCGGCTGTAGGTGGTGATCCATCTCAGGCCGAGTGTGCGTCTTCTCTCGGGGCGAACCTCCATAGGAACCTGGTAGGTCGCACCGCCGACGCGGCGAGCCTTTACCTCGAGCTGGGGCATGATGTTCTCCATTGCCTCCTCGAAAGCTTCCAGAGCGTCCTTGCCGGTCTTTTCAGCAACGATCTCAAATGCGCCGTATACGATCTTCTGGGCTACGCCCTTCTTTCCGTCGAGCATGATATTGTTTACCAGTCTTGTTACGAGCTCAGAGCCGTACACAGGATCCGGAAGAACTTCACGCTTCGGAACATTACCTCTTCTTGGCACTTTACTTCCCTCCTTCATACGAAATGAAAATCATAGGTACTCGAAAGCATAAATCCTACCCTGACGGGTGGCATTGACCTTCCGCCGTCCAAACAGAGGCTCTATCAAAAATAATGCCTTGTCTGACAGCAATAAGTCAGAAATTACGCTTTCTTTCCAGCCTTCGGACGCTTTGCACCATACTTGGAGCGTCCCTGCATTCTCTTGTCTACACCCTGAGCGTCGAGTGTACCTCTGATGATGTGGTAACGCACACCAGGAAGGTCCTTAACACGGCCGCCGCGGATCAGAACAACGGAGTGTTCCTGCAGTTTGTGTCCGATACCGGGAATATAAGCTGTAACTTCATAACCGTTAGAAAGCTTGACTCTGGCTACCTTTCTCATAGCGGAGTTCGGCTTCTTAGGGGTCTGAGTACGAACGGCTGTGCACACGCCTCTCTTCTGGGGAGAAGACTGATCGACCTGCTGCTTGCGCAGTGTGTTCATCGACTTCTGGAGTGCCGGAGCCTTGGATTTCTTCTCAGAAACCTCGCGTCCCTTGCGGACAAGCTGATTAAACGTAGGCATTATTTCACCTCCAATAATTTTTCGTATGCAGGTATTTTTCCGACGATTTCGAAAAATATACTCACACACATTTATATATTTTAAAGCAAAGAACGGTGTTTGTCAAGAGTTTCAGCGAAACTTTGTAGCAAACACCGTTACATTTGTATCATCTGCACGAATTTTTGTGCATTTTAGCCAACGTTATCCTCTGCGGGAGCCTCGGGAGCAGGTTCTGCGGCATTAGCTGCAGCTGCTGCGGCTTCCTTTTCAGCCTCGCGTTCTTCGGCGTAAAGACCGGTTCCTGCGGGGATAAGCTTACCGATGATAACGTTCTCCTTCAGGCCGAGCAGCGGATCCTCCTTGCCGCGGATAGCAGCGTCGGTGAGCACTCTCGTTGTTTCCTGGAAGGAAGCCGCGGACAGGAAGCTGTCCGTTGCAAGGGAAGCCTTGGTGATACCGAGCAGCACAGCCTCGCTCTGGGGCATTCTCAGGCCGACTTCGCCAGCGTCGATGCGCTCCTGTATCTCCTCGCATACCTGGGTCAGCTCGTTCTTGCCGATGATGGAACCAGGGAGCAGATAGCTGTCGCCCGGGTCGGTTATGCGGATCTTTCTCATCATCTGGCGCACGATTACTTCGATATGCTTATCGTTGATATCAACACCCTGCATACGGTAAACCTTCTGTACCTCAGCGATGATGTAGTTCTGCACTGCCTCTTCGCCGAGTACCTCCAGCACGTCGTGCGGGTTGAAGGAACCGATGGTCAGCGGGTCGCCCACATTTACGGTGTCGCCCTCGTAAACTCTCGGACGGAGGTCGTAGGAGATAGGATAAGCTTCCTCTGTGCCGTCCTCCTGGGTGATGATGATGTTGTTCTGCTTCTTTATCTTCTCGTAGCGCACCTTACCGCCTACCCTTGCGATGATAGCGGCATTCTTGGGGCGACGGGACTCGAACAGTTCCTCTACTCGCGGAAGACCCTGTGTGATATCTTCTGCAGAAGCGATACCGCCGGTATGGAACGTTCTCATTGTCAGCTGGGTACCAGGCTCACCGATGGACTGTGCCGCGATGATACCTACCGCCTCGCCGATGTTGATGAGCTGACCGGTCGCCAGTGAAGCGCCGTAGCAGCGTGCGCACACGCCGTTCTTGAGGCCGCAGGTGAGCACGGAACGTATCTTCACCAGCTCAGCGCCGGAGTCAACGATCTTGGCTGCGTCTGCGTCGTTCATCAGCTTATCCTTGGAAACCAGGACGTTGCCGTCCTTGTCCCTGAAGTCCTCGGAGAGGAAGCGTCCCACAAGACGCTCACCGAGTTTCTCGACGAGCTCCTTGCCTTCCTTGATCTCGTAAACGTCGATGCCGTCGGTGGTTCCGCAGTCCTCTTCGCGTACGATGACTTCCTGCGAAACATCTACCAGACGTCTGGTCAGGTAACCGGAGTCCGCGGTTCTCAGCGCGGTATCGGCAAGTCCCTTACGGGCGCCACGTGCGGAGATGAAGTACTCCAGGACTGTCAGACCCTCACGGTAGTTGGCTCTGATAGGCATCTCGATTGTCTTACCGGAGGTGTTCGCGATAAGTCCTCTCATACCTGCCAGCTGTCTGATCTGGTTTGTAGAACCACGCGCACCGGAGTCTGCCATCATGAAGATGTTGTTGTACTTGTCGAGGTTTGCAGTCAGAGCGTTTCCGACGTCCTCGGTAGCCTTGTTCCAGATCTTCTTGAACTCTTCCTGGCGCTCGTAGTTGGAGATGAAACCACGGTTGAAGCGCTTGTTCAGCTTTGCGATCTTTGCGTCCGCGTCGGCGAGGATTTCAGCCTTCTGCGGAGGGATAACAGCGTCGCTTACCGCAACGGTGATACCGGATCTTGTGGAGTACTTGTAGCCCATTGCCTTTATCTTATCCAGCACCTGTGCAGTTGTTGCGGTGCCGTGGATCTTCAGGCAGCGGTCGATTATCTTACCGAGCTGGCTCTTGCCTACCTTGAAGGAGATCTCGTAATCCAGCTGGTGCTCGGGGTCGGTTCTGTCAACGTAGCCCAGATCCTGCGGAATGTGCTCGTTGAAGATGATCCTGCCGACGGTGGCCGGAACAAGTCTTGTTATCTTTGTGTCGCCAAGGTCCTTGGTGACTCTTACCTTTATATTTGCGTGAATTGAGATTATGCCGTCCTGATAAGCCATGAGGGCTTCGTTGGCGTCGCGGAACACCTTGCCCTCGCCCTTTTCGCCTGTCTTTTCGATAGTCAGGTAGTAGGAACCCAGTACCATATCCTGTGTAGGAACGGTAACAGGGCGTCCGTCGGAGGGCTTCAGCAGGTTCTTGGCAGCGAGCATGAGCGTGCGCGCCTCTTCCTGCGCCTCAGCGGAAAGCGGGAGGTGAACTGCCATCTGGTCGCCGTCGAAGTCCGCGTTGAATGCGGTACAGCACAGCGGGTGCAGCTTGATAGCGCGTCCCTCAACGAGAACAGGAGAGAACGCCTGGATACCCAGTCTGTGCAGCGTGGGCGCACGGTTCA
>HF989368.1 GCA_000432175.1 Eubacterium sp. CAG:786 | reverse complement strand
ACCTGCTGCATAAGGACTTCATCACGCGTGCCGAAAATCTTGCCGCGATATGCGACAAAAGCGGGTGGGGAGCTTCACTGACGGAAAACGACTACCACTGGGGCAGCAACATGAGTATACTCACCAACGGCATGACGTTCCTCATCGCCGACTGGCTCGAAAGGAACTCCGTCATCGGCAGACCCAGGTTCCGGAAATACGCGGCAATGCAGCTGGATTACCTGCTCGGCGTGAATGCCACTGGCTACAGCTTCGTCACCGGAGTCGGCAGCTTCTGCGTGAATTACCCGCACCACCGTCAGGCGTTCGCGGATAACATCGAGGAATGCTTCCCCGGGCTGGTGAGCGGTGGACCCGACAGCCACCGCGACGACAAATTCGCAGCCGCGCTCATTCCCGAGGGCACGCCACCGATGAAATGCTACTCGGACATTATGGAGTGCTATTCCCTTAACGAAGTCACCATATACTGGAACTCTCCTGCGGTTTTCCTGCTGGCAGGGCTTTCAGAATAAAAAACACATATAATTGGGAGAAAATAATGAGTTCAAAAAAACCAAACAGAAAAATACCCGGCAGAAATACCGGCGGCACACTATCAAAGCAGACGATATTGCTGATAGCCCTTTCAGCGGCGCTTGTTCTTGTCATTGCCGCCCTGATAATCCTGCTCTGCGTCTGGAAGAGCAAGCCCGAGAACCAGCCGGTACCCTCAGAGCCTACAAAGGAAGTCACGGTCGAGGCTGAAACCGCAGAGCCCACCGAAGAGCCGGAACCGGTTTTCACCGATGTGGAATTCGGGTCAGCAGATTACAGCAAGGATTTCTTCAGCAAGGATCTGTTCATCGGCGACAGCATTGCCGTGGGACTTTCAGACTACTCAAAGCTTGACACGGTGAACGTTGCCGCAAGCGTGAGCCTCACTCCCTACAAGGCTCACGCAGAAGCCATCACGCTTGGCGACGGGACCAGCGGCACCGCGCTTTCCTATGCGGAAGCAATGCAGCCGAAGCGCATATTCCTGATGCTGGGCTTCAATGGGCTTTCCTCCCCCAATGCGATGCAGGGAAGCTTCCGTGAACTGATGACCAAGCTTGAAACCGCATGCCCGGACGCCGTTATCTACTGCTGCTCCATCACTCCGCTGACCGCAGACAGCACAGCTGCGGCAAGCGCAGGCTTCAACAATGAGAATGTACGTTCATTCAACGAATACCTCAAGACGCTCAGCAGCGAACTTGGTATAATTTACCTTGACCTCAATACCCACATGAGCGACGCAAACGGAAACCTCAAATCTGAATACAACGAGGTTGACGGAATGCACCTTACCAGCGCGACATACGAATATATCCTGAGCTACATTCAGCGCTACATCACCGAAGCCCCCGAAGCGGAAGCTTCTTCCAAGGCGGCAGGAACAATGGCTCCCGCGGAAACCACCACGACCCCGGCTGATACCACCGTCCCTGCTGAAAGCACCTCTGAGCCGTCACAGTCAGAGACTGATCAGTCAGAACCAGAAACTTCCGGGCCTTCCGAAAACTATGACAAGGAATTCTTCTCAAATGATCTGTTCATCGGCGACAGCATAACCACAGGGCTTTCCCTTTACGGTGCGCTTTCACCGAAGAATGTCGCCGCTGCGGTGGGTTACACTCCATACAAGGCATACAACACTGAAATAGCCCTCGGTGACGGAACCACCGGCACTGCGTTTGATTACGCGGTGAAAATGCAGCCGAAGCGCATATTCATCATGCTTGGTTCAAACGGCATCACAACTGCTTCCGCAATGGAGGACAGCTACCGCACGCTTCTTGACAAGCTTGCGGCAAAGTGCCCCGACAGCACCGTTTATGTCATGGCGGTAACTCCGGTGACGGATGACAGCACTGCCGCTTCCTATGCGAATATCACCAACACGATGATCACGGATTTCAACAAGTTCATAAAGTCCCTCGCTGACGAAAAGGGACTGACGTATATCGACATGTATTCCCTGCTTGCAGACGATAACGGCTACTTCCTGCACGAATATGCGGAGAACGACGGTCTGCACTTCAAGGGTGTGACATACAAGGTAATGCTCTCCTACATTGAGAGCCTCATTTAAACCAAGAAAGGACAACAAAAATGAAAAAGACATTCACAGCTGCTGCGCTCCTCGCAGCATTACTCCTGGCAGGCTGCTCAAATTCCGGAACTTCAGGCGCCGGCGACAGTTCGTCTGCTACTGCTTCTGAGAACGCTTCCCTCTCCGCACAGGAAAAGGCAGAAAAGGTACTTGCCGATATCGAATTCAACGGCGAAATGGTCGCTATCGACGGTGAAAACATGGAACTGCGCCTTGGCTTCACTTCAGACGGTCTGACTGATTACGCGGCATATGCTTGCGGCTCTGCATCGCTCCCTGATGAATTCGGCGTATTCGTTGCCGAAAGCGAGGACAAGGCTGCCGAGATAAAGACAGCACTTGAAAAGCGCATTGAGACCCAGAAAGAGACCTACAAGGATTACACCCCCGAGGAAATGTACAAGTTCGACGACTGCGTTGTTGCACAGAACGGAACCACCGTTTATTACGCGATAACCGCTGACAACTCCAAGGCAGAATCGATACTCAAGTGATCAGAAAAAATCGCATAAAAACAGGGCGCCAGCCGTAATGACTGGCGCCCTGTTTTTATGTGTCAGTTTATTCCGTAAACCTTGCGTGCGATGTCAACGGTTTCTTTTGCGTCGCGGGCGTAATAATCCGCGCCTATCTTCTCGGCATATTCAGGGGTAAGCACGGCGCCGCCGACTACCACCTTGCAGTTCACGTTATTCTCGCGCAGCAGCTTTATCGTGTTCTCCATGCTTTTCAGGGTCGTGGTCATCAGCGCGGAAAGTCCCACCAGACGGACGTCGTACTTTATCGCCGCGTCAACAACCGTCTGATAATCCACGTCCTTGCCTAAATCTATGACGTCGAAGCCGTAATTCTCAAGCAGCGTTTTTACGATGTTCTTTCCGATATCGTGGATATCTCCCTTGACTGTGCACAGCACCACCCTGCCTGCGGAAACTCCGCTTCCACCGCGCTCGGAAATGGCTTTCTTGACCACGTCGAACGCAGCCTGCGCAGCGCCCGCTGACTGTATCAGCTGCGGCAGGAATATCGTTCCCTTTTCGAACTTCGCTCCCACCGCGTCCAGAGCGGGAATGAGCTTTCCGTTGATAAGTTCCATCGGGTCGGTGCCGGAACTCAGCATTTTTTCAGCCGCTGCTGCGGACTCTGCCTTAAGACCTGCCGCAACTGCGTCGGAGATGTCCATTTCAGCCGCAGCGGTGGAAGCTGCCGGCTTCTTGACTTCCGCGCCGTAATTCTCGATGAAATCAACGCCGTGACGGTCGTAACCGCTCAGCAGCCGGAATGCGCGCACCGCTCCGGTCATGCCCGCGATATTAGGGTTCATTATCGGGAGCGTAAGCCCGCACTGCATCGCAAGGGAAATGAACGTGGTGTTCACAAGTTCGCGGTTCGGCAGTCCGAAAGAGATATTTGAAACGCCCAGTACGGTTTTCAGACCGAGTTTCTCTGTCACCATGCGCAGCGCTTTCAGCGTTTCCTTTACGCCGTCCTGTTCAGCGGAAGCGGTCAGGGTGAGGCAGTCGATGTACACGTCCTGCTTCGGTATGCCGTATTCCAGCGCGCGGTTGAGTATCCTTTCAGCGATCGCGAAGCGCTCTTCTGCCGTCCTGGGGATTCCGTTCTCGTCAAGGGTAAGTCCTACCACCGCGGCGCCGTACTTCTTGACAAGCGGAAGCACCGTGCGCAGCTTTTCTTCCTCGCCGTTGACGGAATTGATTATCGGCTTGCCGGAAACTATACGCAGCGCCGCTTCCAGCACGGGAAGCTCGGTGGTGTCTATCTGCAGCGGCGCGTCAGTAACGGACTGGATAGCATTTACCGCGGAGATCATCATTTCCTTTTCGTCGATGTCAGGAAGTCCCACGTTGACATCGAGTATCTCGGCGCCCGCGCCAGTCTGCTCAAGCGCCTGGCGCATGATGTAATCCAGGTCGTGCTTCTTGAGCGCTTCCTTGAAAAGCTTCTTGCCGGTTGGATTTATACGCTCGCCGATTATTCTCACCGTATCCACCGTTACAACGCTGGAGGCGCTGCACACTGCCGCAGGTATCTCGGGCTTCGGCATAACGCAGGTTTTCCCCTTAACGCGCTTCGACACCTCGCGGATAAAGTCCGGGGTGGTGCCGCAGCAGCCGCCGAGCACCTTGACGCCCTTTGCCGCTATCTGCTCCATTATCTCCGCATATTCCTCGGGGGTAGTGTTGTAGAGGTTCGTTGCCGGGTCGGGAAGCCCCGCATTGGGTCGGATAAGCACCGGCACGCTGCTCCATTTAAGTATCTCGTCAACGATAGGGAGCGCGTCTTTCGGGCCCAGAGAGCAGTTCATGCCGACTACGTCCGCGCCAAGTCCGCACAGGGTCAGCGCCATTGCAGCGGCGCTGCAGCCAGTGAATGTGCGCATGTTCTGCTCAAAGGACATGGTGCACAGCACAGGGAGGTCGGTGTTTTCCTTAGCTGCCAGGAGCGCGGTCTTTATTTCCATGAGGTCGGTCATGGTCTCAATGGCGATGAAATCCGCTTCCCTGCCCGCGACCATTATCTCGCGGAACATATCATACGCCTCGTCCACCGGCATATCGCCGGTAGGTCTGAGCATTCTGCCAAGGGAACCTATATCAAGCCCGACAAGGACATCTGTGCCCTCGGCAGCCTCGCGCGCGATCTTTATTCCCTCTTTGACGACCTGCTCCACCGTGTACTTGCTGTTCTGCAGTTTATGGCGGTTCGCACCGAATGTGTTCGCGTAAATTCCCTGCGCGCCCGCTTCGATGTAACTCCTGTGTATCGAACGGATAAGGTCAGGCTCGGTGAAGTTGAGTTCCTCCGGCAGCCCTCCCAGCTTAAGCCCTTTCTGCTGTAAGACAGAACCCATGGCTCCGTCAAGAACGATATGCTCGTCTTTTGCAAGCAATTCTCTGAATGTCATAGTTTATCTCCGTTTATCCTATATTTTCCAGCAGTGCGTCCAGGCGCTCCAGCGCCTCGCTGCCCGGTATTTCCTTCCCGTATCTCACGCGGTCGTATTCAGCCACTACTTCGTTCAGGGCTGCGTCTGATATTCTCGCGGAAAACGCCTTGTTACCCTTGCTGCGGTGAATGGTCGTGGTATCTGTCGGCAGCTGCGGGAATGCGCTCTGTTTAAGCCGCGTCAGGAACAATTCGTCCCCCAGCCGGTATTTCATCACCGGGTCGCTTTCCCTGCGGTATTTTTTCAGCAGGTCGCGCTCCGAACGCTGCACCCCGCGGGATTTCTGCCGGATATCGCTGCTCTCGCTGAATTCGTCAACGAAAGGCGACTGCGGCTCCTCTGCCCTGCCCCTGAAAAGCGGAGCAAAAATCTCCTTGATGAACTGCCATATCTGCCTGCGGAATTTCACCGCGAGCAGCACCATTCCCGCCATCAGCAGGTAAAACAGCAGCTGCGCCAGAACGTTGCTGTTTTCGTAATACTCCATTCCGGCAGCGGTGTTCTCGTCCATTTCGCCGTAATCGTAAATTTCATTCTCTCTGCCGCGTATCAGTGAAACCAGCCAGCTTACGAGCATTTTCAGCAGGGACATTATTCCCTCTGCGACAGGTTTTGTGAACAGGCACAGCGCCACAATAACAGCCCCCGTGCCCAGAATGAGCAGTGCGTTGTATTTACGCACGCCTGCGGGCAGGACTGCATTCCCACCGGAACGCTGGCGGGTCTGCATATCGATATTCGTCTGATTTGTCAGCACCGCTGCAGTTATCATCATGACGCCGAATGAAACGCAAAGCTGCATTATGCCCGGATTCGTCAGTTCCTCGCGATAAGTCAGGCTGATGAGGATCGCCCCCAGCAGCGCAGCCACGAAATACAGCGCGAACCACCCCCGGGTGAAGATATCGCTGTAGTCCCTGCCGACTGCGCAATACCCCGCATAATATGCCGTGATACAGCCCGGCAGGAAATACAGATACAGCCCGGCATGCGCATTGATAAGCACCCCGACGATTATAAATGCCGCAGCCGGAACTATTACGCCTATCCTTGAAAGGAAAAGCATGAACGGCTTGGTTTTGCCCGAAAATGAAGCGCCGTGTATCCAGCATGAGCACAGCCGCCCGCAGCCGTAAAACACTGCGACCACCGCATACATCGCGATGTAGTACCACCAGACGAACCCGCCGAAGCCGACGCCCTGCGCCACCACCACAAACGGGAACAGCGCCAGGAACTGCCCGAACACGGCAAGCCCGGTCAATATTCTCTGATACATGGTCATTCCTCTCCGAGCAGCCGCAGTACGTTACGCGCCAGGATATCCTCCTGTTCCTCCGGCGTGAGCGGAAGTCTGCGGAAGCGTTCAAGCTCCTCTACCGCGTCCCACATCGGGTAATCAGTGCCGAAGAAAACGCGCTTTGTGCCTAGTTTTCTGATGAGTTCAGCTGCGTGCTCCGGGGTCATCGCGTAAAGGCTGCTGGAAAGATCGGCGTAAATAACGCCGCCTGAAAACAGCTCCGCCGCCTCGTCCCACTTCGTCCAGCCAGCCAGATGAGCGCCGATAACGGTCAGCTTCGGGAAGCGCTTCATCACGTTGTACAGCCGTTTCGGGTCCGAGTAGTCATACCGGCTGTCACCGCAGTGGAACAGTATTGGCAGACGTCCCTCGGCAGCCTCGTAAATCGGGAACGCTTTCGGGTCGTCTATGTTGAACTTCTGAAAATCCGAATGCAGCTTTATGCCTTTCAGTCCCAGCGAAACAATGCGTTCCGTTTCCCCCGCGATATCAGGGAAATCAGGGTGCAGCGCGCCGAACCCTATCAGCTTATCCGGGTGCAGCGTAACCTGCTGCGCGATGAAGTCGTTGATATTGTGAACCTGCTCCGGCACAGTCGCCACTGACTGCACGACAGCCTTGTCGATGCCGGCTTTTCTGTTTATTTCGAGCAGGGAGCCGACAGTGCCGTCGAACCTCACTCTCATATCGTAAAAGCTGCTTATGCCGTCTGCCGCGCGGGCGGCTATCTTATCCGGGAATATATGTGCATGTGCGTCGATTATCATTTTCATTCTCCTTTTTAAAGGTTCCTAAGGTATTATATCACGAATTTGCGGTTTTGTCCATAGTATCATGTAACTTACCCGCAGAAACGCGCTTTTTTTGTTAAGAAACACCTTGAATTTTGCCAGGCTGTGTGATACAATATACATTATAATGAAATTATTGCGCATACGCAACAGAATGGAGAAAATGCATGGAACCACATGATTATAAAGTCACAAAAATCGAGGGTGAATACGCGACGCTTACAGACATTGACAGCGGGGACGAACTTTTCATCGCGCTGTTTCTTCTGCCCGATGGAACCGACATCGGCATGACGCTGCACTATGAAAACCTCTGCTATGAGATAACGGAGGAATGACATGGCACTTATGCTGATAGTCGTGACCTGCTACACGATATGCTCGCTCAGCGACAAATACGCGGTTGCCAAACTCAGGATGAACGGAAACACGCTGACATTCCTCATGGCAGCGGCGACCTCGCTGTTCATGCTGGCGTATCTTCCATTTGACAGCAGGCACTTTGACGGCAGTTTCACCGCTTACCTTGCCATAGCGCTTATGATCGCCTCAAAAATGCTGGAATTCCAGCTGGCGGCTGTGATACTCAAGGAAATGTCAGCTTTTGAGCTGAAAGCCTGGCTGGGACTGACCGTGTTCCTTTCCTACGGTACCGACCTCATTCTCGGAAAGGCGCTGCTTGGCGGTGTCACCGTGTGGAAATTCTGCTTCATCGCGGTGACTGCAGCCGGTCTGTTCCTCATCGCAAAAGCCGGTGGGAAAAAGATAAACTACAAAAAGATAGTCCTGCCGCTCGCGGGATATCTGCTGTGCAAGTTCGGCTACGGGCTTATCGTGAACTTTACCAGCGGGAGCATTTCGCCCACGCTGTCGCTGTTCTGCGCGCTGGTGATACTTGCCGTGATACTCGCGCCGTTCGTCCACCCGATAAAACTCTGCCGTGAGAACACCAAAGGCGTGCTGATCGTCGGGCTTACAAAGATACCCAACGTCATAGGGCTTATCCTTGAGAATATCGTCGCACAGCAGAGCATGGCGAATTACTCGTTCATACAGCCGATGATACTGGTGGCGCTGTTCTTTATCGGCGTGATAAGAAAAGAGGAATGCACAAAACTCAACATCATCGGCGGAATAGTGTGCATTCTCGGCATAGTCGGATTTCAGACCATACAATACATAATATAAATAAATTCGGAGAACAAAAGAATGAAGGAACTTACATCAGGCAAACCTGCGAAGCTGATAATCGGCTTTGCGCTGCCAGTTCTGCTGGGACTCGCTTTTCAGCAGGCTTACACCCTGACAGATACCATAATAATCGGCAGTCAGCTCGGTGAGAATTCGCTTGCGGCAGTCGGCTCCACATCGGCGGTGGTATCGCTGATGTTCAACATCATAAACGGTCTTGTGACTGGCTTCGCGATACTCATTGCAAAGAATTTCGGCGCGGGAGACCACGACGAAATGCGGCGCACCATCGCGCGCACCATCACTTTTTCAGGAATTGCAGCCGCAGCGATAATCCTCGGCATCGCCTTTTTCATTGACCCGCTGCTGCACGCGCTGAACACCCCCGCGGGTATTTACGACGAAGCCCGTACCTACCTTTTCATCGTTGATCTGGGACTTGCGGCAACGCTGCTCTATAATCTGGAGTCCGCAATACTGCGCGCGGTGGGCGACAGCGTAATTCCGCTGGTCATTCTGGTGATATCAACGGTGCTCAACATCGGGCTGGACGTGCTGATGGTAGTGGTTTTCCCGATGGGAGTTGCAGGCGCTGCGCTCGCGACGGTCATCGCACAGCTGGTTTCCGCTGTTGTGTGCTTTATCTACCTCATAAAAAAGCGCCCGTTCCTTATTGTAAAGCCCGGGGATTTCAGGTTCACCAGGGCTTCAACTGCTGAACTTCTCAGCGCCGGCTGCGGCATGGCCCTGATGTATTCCATCGTGGATATCGGCTCGATAGTCCTGCAGAACGGAATAAACGGCTTCGGTGAGGACATAATCGCTGCCCACACTGCCGCAAGAAAGCTGTTCGGCTTCACGATAATGCCGTTCTCCGCGCTCAGCGCTACTTTAGTCACATACACCAGCCAGAACCGCGGTGCGGGTAAGTACTCACGCATCGGAAAGGGCGTCCGCGCCGGCGTGCTCATCGGGCTTGCATGTGCGGCATTCAACGTTCTGCTTATCTTCACCTGCGGCAGGGCCATGGTGGGAATGATACTCCCCGACTGCGCGCCGGAAGTCGCAGAAACGGCAGTGCTTTATCTCAGGGTGAACGTGCCGTTCTACTTCTTCCTGACGGTGCTGCTGGAACTCCGCAGCACCCTGCAGGGACTTGGGCACAGCGTTATACCGATAGTGGCAAGCTGCATAGAGCTGGTGTGGAAGATATGCACCGTTATATTCATGATACCCTGGCTGGACTACATGGGCGTAATAATCTCAGAGCCTATAATCTGGACGGTCTGCGCAATAATAATCGGGACGATAGCGCTTGTGACGCTCCGTCGCCTGCCGCATAACGACGAGAATATTTCCCCGGAAATACAGAAAGGAATAACAGATGGTAAGTGAATTATCAGAAAAGCTGGTAGAAAACATCTCCCTTGCAGTAAAAGGAAAAAAACGCGAACTGCGCCTTATCACCGCAGCCATGCTTGCCGGTGGACACGTGCTGCTTGAGGACGTCCCCGGCACCGGAAAGACCCTGCTCGCACGTTCGCTTGCGAAGTCAGTCAACGCGGATTTCAGGCGCATTCAGTTCACGCCTGACCTGCTGCCATCTGATATCACGGGCATAAATTACTTCAACATGAAGGAACAGGAATTCCAGCTGAGGAAAGGACCTGTGTTCACGAATATCCTTCTCGCGGACGAGATAAACCGCGCCACCCCGAGGACGCAGTCCGCGCTGCTGGAATGCATGGAGGAACAGCAGGCTACCATCGACGGCGACACTTACCGCATGGAGCAGCCTTTTTTCGTCATAGCCACCCAGAATCCTGTCGAGATACAGGGAACATACCCCCTGCCAGAAGCGCAGCTGGATCGATTCATGATACGTCTGGCGCTTGGTTATCCCGACCGTGCGGACGAGGTTGCGGTTATAGGCGGGAAGTCCTCGCGTCAGCTGGAAGCAGTCTGCACCGCGCAGGACATCATATCAGCGCGCGATGAGATAGCAAAGATAGTCCCCGGGGAAGCCGTGTGCTGCTATATCGCCGAT
>HF989367.1 GCA_000432175.1 Eubacterium sp. CAG:786 | reverse complement strand
ACTCAAACAAGGTTTTTAGAGGTGACCTAATGAAAAAATCTGACCCGGAGCGAAATAGATTTCGTTTCGGGTCAGAAGCCGGTAAGAATATGAGATGTGTCAGTCCGTCAGAGCCCCGCAGCTTTTCTGAGAATAGCCGCCGCGTCCAGGGCGTTAACTGTTCCATCGCCGTTGACGTCTGACATTTCGGCGTTGCTGAGCGAGTCAATGCCAACAGCAAAGCGAAGCAGATGAGACGCGTCCATTGCGTTCATGATTCCGTTGTTATCTGCGTCGCCAGGAATGTCGCTGTACGCGCATATCATGGCAATCAGTTCGCCGCTGCCTGTAACGGATATCACAGCGGAACCGTCCGCACCTATCCTTGCCGCGCCTACAAACGTTTTTACGCCGTTATTGCTGCGGTAAAGATTTACGAACTTCTCTCCGTCGATGGAACCGGGGGTGATCTTAACGTCGAATGTGAGACCGTCTGCGCTGATCACGATATTTGCAGAAAGCTTTCCGCGCAGCCCCGTGGTATTTCCAAAAGCCGAAGTGTAATCTATGACGCCGGAGCCATTCACCCTGCTGCCGTCTACTATAATGCTTACGGCGTCTCTGATAACGAACTCGCACATCTTTTTCTGCTCTGCAAGGACGCGAATGACGTTTTCAGGGATCGCGCTGCCGTTAGTCAGTACCGTGAATGTGGTGTTATCCGTCGTACTTATATAGTTACAGATGGAATCCCAGGATTGGTTCTTGCCGTTTATCGAGGGCCTGTCGTCCCTAAATACGGGTCTGCCGTAACCGCCTGAGGAACCACCGGAAGTCTTTGGTATGGATTGCTCCTCTGACGCCTTGCATACAGCGCAGATACGCTGTTTCAGACCCTCGCGGGTGCTGGTGGCATTTCTGATGATTTTCCATTCGCCGAACTTATGACCGACTGCGGGTATTTCAGTGATGTCGGTCTTAGCGTCGCAGCGCTCGCAGTGGTGCGACTTTGTTCCTGTTGTTGTGCAGCCGGCAGCCTTATCGGTCGTCCATGCTGTAGAGTAACTGTGTCCGAGCTTTGAGATAGTTTCGGTTTCGGTCTTTTGGCACACGGTGCAGGAATGTTCCCTGGAGCCGTCGTTCGTGCAGTCGGCTTTTTTGGTTATCACCCAGTTGCCGAAGCTGTGCTTACCGGTTGCCGCGATGGTTACGGCTGCAAGGGTAGTTTCATTCTTGCCGTTTTCATCGGTGAACAGCTTGCCACAGTTGCTGCAGGAATAGTACTCTATGTTGCCAGTGTCAATGCAGGTCGGGGCCTTTGCAGCGTGCTTACTGATTTCGTGGCCTGCGACGTTGCCGTATTCATGACCGCACACTGCGCAGACTGCCTTTTCGGTGCAGGTCGCCTTGCCGCTGCTATGTTTCTCATAGCTGAACATTACGTTGCAGGATTCGCTGCCTGCGCAGACATACCAGTGGGCTGTTTCATTGTAGCTGTAGCCCCTGCTGACGTCTGGCTCGCAGAGCCTGAACGCGTCGGCTGTGATGTCCATCAGTCGCTCGGGGTTGAAGTGGTAATCAAGTGCGGACGCGTCTGACACTGAATCGAAAGAAACATGGTGGTCGCCATTTCCAAGCCATAAGTACAGGCTGGTGTCGCCGGATTTTGCTGCGGTGTTGTTGTTTGCAATTGCCTTAACGCCGTCAACAGAGATCTCCGCGTTGCCGGGATTATCGATTTTCAGCAGGTATACGTCGTTAGAGAGGTTGTTCTTTATCTGGCTGTGCTGAAGTGCATTGGAGCCGTCCTCTGCCTTAATGGCTACTGAGCTGTTGGTGATGTGGATATTGATTGCATCGCCCTTGTCAGAAGCGCCGTTTCCTATCACGTCGTAGCCGGGGTTGCCTTTCTGCTGCAGGTCAACAACGCTGTCCTCAATAGAGATGTTGCTGCCTGTTCCAGTCCGACCGCCGCCAATGATCGCCGCGCCCGACCCTCCTGTCGCGCATACGACGGAATTTGTAATGCTGATATTATCACCGTTGCTGTTCTGACCGCCGCCTATCGCCGCGCCGAAACCAGCTGTTTCAGCTGTAACTCTGGCGTTGCGTATGGTGATCCCGTCTGCGCCGCTTTCTCCACCGATCGCCGGAGAGCGCGGTCCGCTGTAGGCAGAAACATTGCCGCCTGAAATAACGATGTCTTCGGCACTGCAATTTGCAGCACCGCCGATCGCGGTCGAAAGATCTGAACTTGCCTTGATGTTGCCGCCTTTAATGATAATATGGCATGCCTTGGTCACAGAATTGCTGCTTGTGCAGCCGATGGCAGTTCCCTGTGAGATCGATGTGGTTGCAGTGAGCGAGCCGCAGCTTTCATCGCAGCAGTGCGCAGTACTGGTCTTTGCCTTTTCGCAGGTTAATGTCAGTGTGCCTGAGCCGTCCTTGGCAATGCAGCTGCCTTTTAAACTGTTATTGCTGATGGTGTTGGACGTTCCGTCTGCTAATGTGATCGTTGCATTGTTATCTCCGGTTATGCATATCGTCGAAGAAGCGCTATTTGAAGATGGAGTTTTGATATTCACCCCTGCAAGTGTGATGTCGGCGTTGGAAGAAGCTATGGAGATGGTGTCAGACGTTTCGCTAACGCCGTCCGCATTTCTTATCACAACCGGCTTATCAGTGCTGATAGTCAGAACTCCTGTATCAGCGGGGTAGGTGAAATCCGTGCCATATGTTAAGGAAGCGTTGCTGCCTGTGATAACAAAATCTGAACCTATCTGCTCAAATTTATCGTCAACAAGGAGGTAGGTGCGCTTTTCGCTGCCTACGGTAACATTGAGCAGACCGTTGCTGTCGGGAGCAAAGTAACCGTAATAGGTCTTGTCCGCGTTGCTCAGGAATTTGTAATAGAGACTGCTGCTGCCTATATAGATATCCTCGCCGTTCGAGTTGCTGATTGCGGCAAGATAAACATATTTGCCTTTGGAGTTTTTAGGTGTGACATTGCTCCTGAATGGTATCAGGTGTTTATTTTCATCGTCTGCAAGATAAACCAGACCGCCGTTTATCCGATAGTTCTGGGTGTTTGAGCCTTCAGTCCAGCCGCCCAGTGCGGGGCTGTTGTAACCACCCTGCGCAGTAACAATACCGTTGTTTATAACGATATTGTCTGCCTGGCCGTTTGCGCCTGAGCCAATCGCACAGCCGAAATCGTTATTATTGTTGTTGTCAAAGTAGGTAATAACAGCGTTGACAATACCGCCGTTAATGTAAATGCCGTCAGCATTGCCTTCCAGACCGCTGCCGATGGCTGCGCCAAAGACGCTTTCTGCGTTGATTATACCGCCGTTGATGGTGATGTTCTTTGCATTGGCTACTTCACCGCTGCCGATGCCTGCGCCATCGCTGCTTTTTGCTTCAATTCTGCCGCCGTTGATGAGAATGTTATGGACAGGTTTATTATAATCGCTGCCGATAGCCGCAGGGGAGTTAGAGCTTGCCGCATTAAGTCCGCCGCAGCTGCTGCCGCAGATATGACCGGCTTCTCCACTGTGTTGGCAGGATATGGTGAGTGTTCCGCATGCTGCGCTGTCAGAGTTCTTGGACAGTGCGGCGTAATTATAGGTTGTGGAAATAATATTGTCCGTGTTGTCGGCAAGGATTATGTTTACATTTCCGCTGCTGTTGTTGGCAATTTCGATGGCACTGTATTCATTTAATCCCCTTTGAATATTTATTCCTGCAAGGGTAATGTTTGCTGAAACGTCATTTTCAATGAAAATGTCATTGCTGCACGGCTGCGCCGGGTCAACATTTTTGATGGTAATGCCCTTGGCTGATAAAATCTTCAGCGTGGTGCCGTCAATTTTGTAATCTGTTCCGTAGACGAGAGACTCGCTGCTGTCGGTCGCATAGAAGTCAAGCTTTAAATTCTCGGCGTTTGTGAAACCGCCTTCAGTGTAAATATATTCAGTGGTGGTAGTGCCTACCGTTACGCTGTTTCTGCCGCTTTTCGGCATGAAAACGTAGGATTTGTCAACCTTGGTGGAGGAATTGATGAGGTCGGTTTTGTATGTGCTGTTTGACGGATATGTTTTTCCGTTTACGGTAATGCTTTCATTGCCCGAATTGTCTATTTCCAGTAAAATCAGCTCTCTGCCGTTTGAGTCCTTCGGCAGGGAGGACATACCTCTCTTGTCGGAATGTACGCTGCAGTTATCGCCGCACTGCGGATATACCGAGCCGCCGTCTATCACGATATCGGCAGCCTGTGCTTCGCTGTCGGAAACGCCGATTGCGTCAGCGCTGCCGCTGCCAATTGCGTAAACAACGCCGTCGGAAATTCTGATTATGCCTGTTCTGTCCGAGTTGCAGCTGTTTCCTGCGCCGACAGCGACTGCGCCTGTGCCGTTGCTGTCATAAGCGGTATTTGCGTAGATAGTGCCTCCGCTTATGTTTATGCTGTCAAATCTGCTGCAGTAAGCAGCGCCTATTGCCGCGCCGTAAAAGCGGCTGCCGCTGTAATTTCTGAATGCGCTGCCGTATGCCGAAATTGTGCCGCCGCTTATGTTTATAGAGTCAACGCCGCCGTTAGTGGCGCTGCCGATGCCTGCGGCGCCATTATCTCCCCGTGCCTCGATTATGCCGCCCGAAATGTTGATGTCGGATACATCGGCTAAATTGCTGCCGCCGATGCCTGCGCCGTCATGGCCTACAGCTAAGATCATGCCGCCTTTTATGTATATGCCGCCGGTTTCGGTTCCATAATTACATCCTGAAGCGCCTATGCCCGCGCCGTGTCCCTGGCCGCACCTTGCGTCAAGCAAGCCGCAGTTCATGTCGCATTGATGGTTTTCCTCGTCTGCGTGTTCGCAGGTGATTGTAAGCCTTCCGTTTTTGGACAGCTTTTCAATGCCTGCCGCGTTCACGCCGTTCAGATAGTTGGAAGTTCCACCTTTAATGGTTATAGTTACGCTCGCAGAGCTGTCGCCCATGGATATAGCAGCGCCGTCGGTTGGTCTGATGCGCAGAGTGTCAAGCGTAATATTCGCGTCAACGCCGTTTTCAATAAAGATTTTTGCGTTGGCAAATTGATTGTTTACGCTCTGTATTGTTATAGGTGTGCTTTTCAGAACGGTCAGCGTTTGAGTTTCCTAGTTATAGCTGTAATCTCCGTCGTCGATGGATCCACCACTGATGGTAAACACATTGCCTACGGACTCCGTCTGACTGTCGTTATATGTTGCCGGGAAATTGTTCTTGTTTTCATGAGGTTCGTTCAACTCACCTGTTTCAGCCGTTTCAGGCTCTGTGGTTTCGTGTGATTCCACGGTCGTGCTTTCGGAAGATCCTGCGGTCGCATTTACGGTAGCTTCCGCGGTTGTGTTCTCTTCTTCCGTTGCTTCGGGTGATCCGTGGACGATATTCTCATTGTTCTGCCCTATGTTGAATTCTGCAGAATCAGGGGTGCTGTCCGCATATGCGGCTGTCCCCGGGTTCATCGCCAGCAGGACGCTCAGCGCAGCGGCAAGGCATTTCACCCTTGTCATGGCTTTTCTTTCCTGATACATTAATTACCTCCTTACCAGATATACGCCGATAAAATACATTACACAACGTATTACTTAAGGCAACACCGCACAAAGACCATTTATTGGATTTTGCACGTGTCTTGCTTGCATCTTTTCCGTCATCTTGCACAATTCGTCCTAGCAAGGCGA
>HF989366.1 GCA_000432175.1 Eubacterium sp. CAG:786 | reverse complement strand
GGAACAATACGGCGATATGGGTGGAATGTTCATCGGCGACGGCGACAGGCAGCAGCTGTGGCTCACGTTCGACGAGGGGTACGAGAACGGCTGCACTGCCGGAATTCTCGACACGTTAAAGGAAAAGAACGTCCGCGCCGTGTTCTTCGTGACTTACGACTACTGCAAACGCAATCCCGAACTCGTCAAGCGAATGATAGCGGAAGGGCACACAGTCGGCAACCACACCTGGAGCCACCCTTCCTTGCCGGAGTGTTCGCCGGACGAGCTGTATTCCGAGCTTTCGCTGCTGCACGAATACGTTAAAAACGAATTCGGCTATGAAATGTACGTTATGCGCCCGCCTATGGGGGAATTCTCGCAGAGGGTACTCGCATGCGCAAAGGAACTCGGCTACACCACCGTGCTGTGGAGCTTCGCTTACCCCGACTGGGACGTGAACAATCAGCCCGACCAGGAGCAGGCGTTCCAGAAAATAACTTCGAAAACGCACAACGGCGCGGTGTATCTGCTGCACGCGGTGTCTGAAACCAATTCCGCGATACTGGGCAGGGTCATTGATTACTGGCAAAACAACGGCTATGTGATAACACCGATGTGATACGAAAAAACGCTGCCTTTCCGGCAGCGTTTTTGTTATTCAGCAGTCTGCTGCGCCCCTGAGAGCGCGTTTTCAATAGCGGTGAAAACATCGGCAAGCCGCGCAGACGGGCGCTCAAATCTCGCAGACGACACGAAAATTATTTCCGCGTCCGCAGCGATATTTGAGAAAACATCGCTGCCGGTTATGTCCGCTTCGGTGAGTTCGTCCGAAACTATGATGTAATCAGGCGCGTCGGTAATATCATCGAAAGTTTCACAATAGCCGTCAGATGTGCACATGTTTGTGCCGCACAGGGAAAGCACCGCGTTTTCAAACGTCCCGGCGCCTGCGGCAGTCAGCTTCGGGGTAATGTAAACGAAATTGCCCAGCTTCACGCCCCTTGCCGCTTCCTGCAGGGACTGCTCCGCATTTGCAGCGGCTTCCGCTCCCGCTTCAAGCCCGGAGAACACAGTCGCAACCGTGCCGTATATCCTCGCGTAATTCTGAATGCTTTCAGGGGGAGTGAGCGCAACGACAGTCACGCCTGCGCTTTCCAGTGCGTATTTCTCGCGTTCCGCAAGAGGCGTGAACGTGAACAGCACGTCCGGCGCAAGTTCCGTCAGCTTGTCGATAT